>CAYJGG010000043.1:0-17882 GCA_964369915.1 uncultured Oscillospiraceae bacterium
TGTGGACCGCCCGGTTATGAGCCGGGTGCTCTAACCAACTGAGCTAAAGGTCCTTAACTCAATGTGCTTAGATATTATACAATACATTGCATGCTTTGTCAATATAAATTTTGTCTTTTTTTCTTTGTATTTACAATAGAATTTAAACTTCATAAAGCTCGGCTTTTAAAACGTCTTTTTTTAATGGAATACTATCAGATGCCCCATTAATCGACACTGCTATTGCAGAAGCTTTTGCTGCTGTTTTAAGTATTTCTTCTGGCGATTTATTTTCAATTAATCCATTTAAAAAATATCCTGTGAATGTATCTCCTGCCGCAGTTGTGTCCACTACATCAACTTTAAATATGCCTTGTGTATAAACTTTATTTTTATCGTAATACATAGAGCCGTCTTTTCCTAAAGTGATAACAAATTTTGAATTGGGATATTTTTCTTTTAAAATATCTATAGTTTTTTCTGGGTTTTCACTACCACTTATCATCGCAGCTTCTATTTCATTCATTATAAAATATTCAACTTTTGATAAATCACACTTTAATAAATTATCGTCCATAGGACTTGGATTTAAAACAATGCTTAATCCTTTTTCATAGCCTTTATTTATTATATAATCCATTGAAGAAATTTCATTTTGTAATAGCAGTATATCGCCTTTATTAAAATTTTCTAAAATAGCATCAACATCATTTTTTTCTATTTCACTATTAGCACCGCTATATAAAATTATATTATTTTGCCCTGAATTTTCAACTTGAATAATCGCATGCCCTGAAAGGGAATTTGTTTTAAAAGTGTAGTCGGTGTTTACATTAAATTCTTTTAGTCTATTAATTAAAATTTCTCCATCTGTGCCAACTTTTCCTGCATGATAAACTTCACTGCCTGCTTTTTTTGCAGCTATAGATTGATTTAATCCTTTACCGCCACAAAATGTTTCTAATTTTAAGCATGCCTTTGTTTCGCCTGGCTTTATAAAAGTGTCCATTGAATACACTTTATCTATGTTTAAAGAACCTATATTTAATATTTTCATTTTAAAAATCCTTTCTTTATTTTAAAATTAGCAGCTGTAAAATTTCACAGCTGCTAATTCCTATTTATTAGTTTTCACCTTCATCAGTGATAGCTTCTTCTACTGGTGCTATAACTTCTGGAGTTTCTATTTTTGTAGCTGAAATATTTTCAAATTCATTAACTGCCACTATAACAGCATCCTCTTGATACATAGTATATTTAATAACAACTTCATCGCCTTCTTTAGTCAGTGATAACCATGGGCTTAAAGTAGCTGGTGCATCAAAAATTAGCTCTGGATTTTCAATTGTTGTAAAACGATAAATTAAATCATCGCCAGCATATTCGCTTGAAATTCTATTAATTGTAACAGTTTTTGTTTCTTGTGTTTCTTCGTCTAATTCAATAGAAGTGTCAACACCACTATTATTTAATGCATCAATATAGTTTTCTCTTGCAGAAGTTGATGTTTCGCCAACTCCAACAACTAGATAATCTCTAACTGAAACATAAGCATATTGCTTAATTAGTCCTTCTTGGTCTTTTAAAGTCATAAAGTATGTTGGCACTCCATCAACATTTAAAATAAGCGGTAGTGATGCGTTGTAACCAAACTGCTGAACTTTACCTTCGGCAGAATCCATAGCCGCATACTCCGTAGCACCTGCCATTTGATACATTACAGGATCTTTTGTTACCATATCTATCATAACAAAGCCAATAGCAGATTCATCTGCACCAACGGAAGTTATACCTGTAAATAGATAACATCTACCCTCATTATAAATTATTAAGCTACCTTGGCTAGTTTTATATTTATCTTTATCAGAGAAATTGAATATACCATGAACATATTCACCCTTATTATTAATCTGTGTTAATATAAAGTTTTGTGGCTGAACTCTATCAACCCAATCTGGAATATTGTCCATATCGTATTTTTCGCTATCGCCAGTTTCGGCATCGATAACGATAACGCCAGTAGCTTCAGGAAGAGCAAATCCTTTTAGGTTTTTATAAGTTGTTATAACCCAATGCGGTTTCATATCATCATCAAGTTCAAAGCTATAATCTGTTGTTCCTGTGAATAATGCTGCTGTAAATCTTGTGTGGAAATATAGATTATCAAATAAATATGCATTTGGTTGATATTTAATATTATATCCTTCAATATACTCAACATCGTTTGCGTTTGTTGCAGAAACAACGATGTATCCAGGAGTTCCCTCCATATTGTTTATCCATTGGAATAAACCAGAGTGATAAAGCGGCACAACCCAAACTAATTCATCATTAACAGTTTGAATAACTGGCTCACCTAAAACAACCTGACTTCCTAAAGAAGGCTTTTCACCTAATTTTTTATCAGCTAGTATCATAGCTAAATCAGCGTCAACTATCGGCACTTGGTTTGTGTCAACAATTTGAATTTCACTAGAAAAATCACCAGTTCTATAATCTGGCATTTGATCACGATAACTACTTACATTAAATATAACACTTGAAAGAATACTAACGCCAAAGTATAATCCCCAAACTCCTATAACTATAAATACAGGTATTTTTGGTAGTGGTTTTTGCTTTTTGAAATCGACACTTAATGCGCCTTCTGTTGTTCTTTCTAATATTAAATTACCTACATTTGTTAGCACCCAAATGCCAACATAAATAGTAATCATAAAGCAGTAGAAAAAAGCTGTTGCAGGGTATAATGGATTTAAATTTAAGCTATTTGCTAAAATATTAAATACAAAAAACGCCGTTGCAGCAAGATACAGTAATAAACTTGGTTTTTTCATTTTTTTAAATTTCCTTTCGTGGTAGTTTGAAAACTAATTTCAAACTATATAAGTTTTTTAATTAAAAGTAAAACTATTTGTAATTTTATTTTAATCGCCACTTTCTTTCATTATACCTAATTTATAGGCATGTATCAACATTTTTAAATCATTTATTTCATTTTTTATTTCTTTTCCCTCGTCTGTTGATTCAACGAGCATTCTATCTTCCATTGTTTTAAACACATTTACTGTGCTTTCTATATCCGTGTTTTCCAAAACAACTCTTTCTAAATTTTCAAAAGGCTGATGCGCTCTTAAAGAAAGTCCTCTTGATGAGAAAACCATAGTGTAGCCAGCTATTCCTGTTCTATGGTGGTAAGCTTTACAAAATCCACCATCGATAACAATCATTTTCCCATTTGCCTTTAATGGGTTTTCGCCTGCTCTTGATCTAACTGGTACATGCCCATTTATTATTCTCGAGTTTTGCGTCCATAATTCAAATTCTCTTAAAATATTATCAGCGATTACATCATTTTCTTGATGATCATAATATGGATCTTGCCCTTCAATTTTCACTTCACTTTCTCTAACTAAAGAATTTTCAAATGTAGTCATTTTACTTCTGCCAAACATCGGTGAATGCTTACCACACCATAAATACCATAAAATTTCGCCGCATTTTCTTTTATAATCTAAATCCTTAGTTTCAAAATAAGCACTTCTTGCTATTTCATCAACATGATCCATCAATTCTCTTCCTGAATATTCGCCAAATCCATAATTAACTTTTCTCATCTGGCCATCTTTAGTTAATGGAATAATTCCATGAAACATTAATATCCCATTTTCTATTTTGTAACTAGAGCCATTAGAATATAAAAATCTCATATGCTGATGGAATTTTTTGCAATTTTTAAAGCTATCACAAAGTTTTTGTACAACTCTTTTTTCTTCATTAGTTAATTTTGCTGGATTCTTTTTATCTACTGTTGGAAAAAAGTCATCTCTTAACTCATAGTCTTTACCTTCAATTTTAACCGTTCCTTTATCAAAATCAACAAATGTTATCATTTTTCTATCTTGCAGTTCAAATTCAGGATTTCTATCAATAACCTCGCACTCTAATTTATACATTATTATAGAAATAGCCTTGTTCACCTTTTGCATTAAATCATTTTCTTCTTCATCATCAATTGAAAGATTTCTAGGTTTAAATGCCTTTGGTGTATCTTTGTATGTTTTTGTTGCAAACTGAACGAGTGGTCTTAGATTTATTCCATATCCATCTTCTAAGCACTCTAAATTATTATAGCCAGCACACGCTCTTATAACGCTCACAACTCCTAACGGACAACCAGCACCAGCACTCATCCATAAAACATCGTGATTACCCCATTGAACATCACAAGAGTGGTGGTCCATTAATTTATCTAAGATAATATCAGGTCTTGCACCTCTATCAAATAAATCTCCAACGATATGAAGTTTATGTACTGCTAGTTTTTTTATAACTTCACTTATTGCAATTATAAAATCATCTGCTGTATCATTTTCAATAATAGCATCTATAAATTGATTATAATATGCCTCTTTATTATGATCTTCAAAATGAGCATGCAATAATTCATCTATTATATGCTCAAACCCTTTTGGAATAGCTTTTCTAACGTTTAATCTTGTGTTTTTACTAGACACATGACGGCACACGTCAATAAGGCGGTATATATTAATTCTATACCATGCGCTCATACGTTTTTCCGTTTGCTTTATTTCTTCAATTTTTAAAGCTGGATAATATATTAAACTAGCTAAAACTTTTCTTTGCTCTGGAGTAGTTGTATTTTTAACAGACGATGCATCTATTTTTTCTCTTATAACTCCAGAGGCATTATTTAAAATATGACTAAAGGCTTCATGCTCACCATGTATATCAGACATATACATCTCAGTTCCTTTAGGAAGTTTTAGCATCGCTTCAAGTGAAATAATCTGTGCTGTTGCCGCTTGTATACTCGGATAATCTTTAGAAAGTAAATTAAGATATTTTTTGCTTTGTAAAACTTGATTTGTCATTCTTTCCTCCGTTACTATGGTAATTTTTTCATATTAATAATATATCATAATATATAGGAATTAGCAACTAAAATCCATTAAAAGAATAAATAACACATAGCCTCACTCATATAATCCAAACCGCAAGTTGAATATTTTGTAATAATTAAATAGGGTTTATATGAGTAAGGCTAAATTACACTTATTAACGAAAAATCTTAAATTTGTTCATTTTTTAGGCAATTTTTGTTATAGTTTTCACCGATTTTACAAATATAAAACAATTCTTGCACACATTCAAAGACTATAATATAAACATAGCAAAGAAAAACAACATACACCAACAGATACTAATTATAGTATTTTTCATACATTAAATTTTATTTCTCCTGAAAAAACAAGGCTTATGCCTTGTTTTTTCTTTTATATAAAAATAAAAAAAATCAAGAATAGATTTTATTCTTGATTTTTTTGTTTATAAAGGTAAAGTTACGGTGAAAATTGTTCCTTCGCCTATTTTTGATTTTACAAAAATTTTGCCTTCATGATTTTCAACAATGTGTTTTACTATTGATAAACCAAGTCCTGTTGAAGATATATTTTTATTTCTTGAAGTATCGGCAACATAAAATCTTTCAAACACTTTATCTAAATCATTTGAATTTATTCCAATTCCTGTATCTTCAATTTTAATAATTAAATTATCTTCTATTTTAATATCAATATTTATTGTGCCATTTTTATTATTATATTTAATTGCATTGCCAATTAAATTTCTAATCATATCATACATTTGATTTTCATCTGCATTAAATACTATCTTTTTACTTTTAAAATTAACAGATATATTTTTTGATTTTATAGCGCCACTTGATTCTTCCAAAACATCTTTTACTATTTTTGTTATATCAAGTTTTGTTTTATTAATATCTTTGCTTGCCTCTATTGCCGAAAGATTAATAACTCCATCAATAATTTCTAAGAGTTTTTGTGCATTAAATTCAACTATTTTTGCAAAAGGCACTATATCTTCTGGCTTTGCTATTTCTTCTCCTATTAATTGTGCATAGCCTAATATGCTAGTTAAAGGAGTTTTTAATTCGTGAGTTACATTATCTGAAAATTCTTTTCTTGCATTTTGATTTTTAATTTGCAGAGTTATATCTAAAACAATTAAAATAGCGCCTTTTAATTTATCCTCTTTAACGTTTGGACCTATTGTGTATTGATAATATTTTTTTTCATATTCTAAAATGCCATTTTGCTTTTCTCCGTCTAACGCCTTCCACATCGCTTTTTGAAGTTCTGGCGCTCTTACTTGAGAAGAAAAAAGAGCTTTAGGATTTTTAATATTAAATATTTCTTCTGATTCTTTATTTGTTTGCTCTATAATTCCATCTTTATTGCAAACAATGATTCCTTCTGTAATATTTAAAAGCACATTTTGAATTTTATCTTTTTCAATTTGAATATTTTGGATTTGCTCATTTATAATTCTATTTTGACTATTTATTTTTAAAATAAATGTGGATAGTTCATCATAAATTTCGCCTTCGCCTTTTTCAACATCATAATTTTCAATAACTTTAACTATTTTTTTAGTGGTTATATTTGCAAAGAAATAGCAAAACAGTAAAACTAATGTTGCTAAAAGTATAAGCACAAAAATATTATCTCCGATAACGCTCGCTAAAACATCATCAGAATAAACACCTATTCTAACTATTCCAATATCTTCAACTTTAATTGCGGTATAATATATAATTTTATTAGCTGTATCAGAATATCTTTCTGTTTGCCCATATCCATTGTCAATAGCACTAATTATTTCTTCTCTATTTATATGATTATCCATAATATTAAAATCAAAATCTGAATCATATAAAACACTGCCATCAAAATCAATAAGTGTTATTCTTGCGTCAATTTCATAATGCAAATCATTTAAAATATCTGTAGTTTCATCTTCATTTGTACCTTTTATAATTTCAACAATTAAATCAGCTTGAGATTTAGATTGATTTATCATATTTTTTTCAAATAAATTAAAATAAATCCCAGAGCTCATTATAATACTAATAATAACCGCTGCTAAAGCAATAATTACACTGCTTTTCATTATTCTTTTTTTCATTATACTAAAAGCCTTTCTTATAAACTAAACTTTTTTAATTTAATTCATATTTAAAAGTTTAATAAAGTAAAAGACTAGGTGTCTCCTAGTCTTTTAAAATTCAATAAAAATTACTCAATTTTATATCCAACTCCACGAACTGTTTTTATTAAATCTCCAGCTGAATTTAATTTTTGTCTTAAAGTTTTTATATGCATATCTATTGTTCTACTCTCACCAACATAGCTATCGCCCCAAACCTTATCCATTAATTGCTTTCTTGTGAAAACTTGTCCGACATTATCCATAAATAAATACAGCATATTATATTCTTTTAAAGTTAAATCAACCACTTGATTTTCAACTAGTACTTTTCTTTTATCGTGCTGAATTTCTATAATTTTAAAATTAATAACTTCGCTTTTTTCATCTGATTTTATTCTTCTTAAAACAGCTTTTATTCTTGAAAGTAATTCCATTATCCCAAAAGGTTTTGTCATATAATCATCAGCGCCTAAATCTAAAGCCTTAACTTTATCTATTTCAGCAGTTTTAGCAGTTAGCATTATAACAGGTGTATTTTTTGTTGCGTTATTTTTTCTTACATATTCTAATAACTCTACACCATCAATATTAGGAAGCATAACATCTAAAATAAGCATATCTGGAGTATCGTGTAGAATCGCATCTAAAAAATCTTCACTACTTGTAAATCCACGACTTTCATATCCATTTGAAATTAAAGCATAGCTAACTAATTTATTTATATTTTCATCATCTTCAACACACCAAATTTTCATTTTGATACCATTTCCTTATATATTTTAGTTAGATGTATGTTCGCCTGTTATAGAATAGATAACCCATTCAGCAATATTAGTTGCATGATCGCCTATTCTTTCAAAGTATTTTGCAATACTTAATAAATCGATAGCAGCTTCCGCATCTTGGCCGCCTTTTTTAATCATTTCAACTAAATCGTCTTTAGTTTTTTGATATAAATTATCGATAACATCATCATATGCTATAACATCTTTTGCAACTTGTAAATCTGTGTTTACAAACGCATTTACAACTTTATGCACCATAATAATAGCAGCTTTTGACATTTCTTGCATATCACTATTAGCACTTATTTGAATATTATTTTTTGAATTTAAAAATATTTCAGAAATATCTCTTGCTTGATCGCCTATTCTTTCCATATCTGTAATCATTTTTAAAGCAGCAGAAACTTGACGTAAATCTTTTGCAACTGGTTGCTGTTGTAGTAAAAGTTTTAAACATAAGCTCTCAACCTTTTTTTCTCTAACATCAATTTCTTTTTCATAAGCTATTGCAACTTGAGCTTGCTCTGTATCTCTTTCGATTAAAGCAGTTGTTGCCGCTGTGATTGCACTTTCAATTAGTGTTGCCATTTCAACTAGTTGAGTATTTAAAACAACTAATTGTTTATCAAACATATTTCTAACGCTCATTATCCAAATCTCCCTGTTATATAATCTTCACACCTTTTATCTTTTGGCATTGAGAATAATTCTTCTGTATTATTATATTCTATCATTTCACCAAGCAGGAAAAAAGCTGTATTATCTGAAATCCTAACGGCTTGTTGCATATTGTGAGTTACTATAACAATAGTATACTTTTCTTTTAACGATAATGCAAGTTCTTCTATTTTTGCAGTTGAAATTGGATCAAGTGCACTTGTTGGCTCATCCATTAATAATATTTCTGGATTTACAGCTAACGCTCTTGCTATACAAATTCTTTGTTGCTGTCCGCCTGAAAGCCCTAGTGCTGATTTATGTAATCTGTCTTTAACTTCATCCCATATAGCTGCATCTTCTAAAGCTTTTTGCACTATTTTATCTAATTCTTGTTTATTAGTAATCCCATGAGTTCTTGGCCCATAAGCTACATTATTGTAAATACTCATTGGAAACGGGTTTGGCTTTTGAAAAACCATACCAACTCTTTTTCTTAATAAGTTAGTATCTATATTTCCATAAATATTTTCGCCATCAAGTAAAAATTCGCCTTCTATTTTACAACCTTCAACTAAATCATTCATTCTATTAATAGATTTTAATAATGTTGATTTACCACAACCAGAAGGCCCTATAAATGCTGTTATTTCTTTTTCTTTTATATCTAAATTTATATCTTTTAATGCTTTAAAATCACCATAGTATAAATTCACATTTTTTATTTGAAGTTTCATTGTTATATTCCTTTATATAAGTTTTTAAATTTATTTTAATTGGTTTAAATATATTTATCAATTCTTAAATTAGCTTTTTTACAAAAGATATTAAAATTGACTTCCCTTCATCAAACTTTTAGCAAGTAGATTTGATAGCCCATTAATACCTAGTATGATAATTAGCAATATAGCAGCTGTTGCGTATGCTTGCGGGAAATGAGTTCCTTCACTAGCTAGCATATACATATGCACAGATAATGTTCTACCACCTGTTGTCATTGGATCAGTAGCTAAGTTTGTTGTTGTTCCTGATGTGTATATTAAAGCGGCAGTCTCACCTATAATTCTGCCTATTGCCAGTATTACACCTGCTAAAATTCCGTTTGCCGCTGCTGGAAGTACTATTAAAAATATTGTTCTTAATTTTGCAGCGCCAAGACCATAGCTTGCCTCTCTATAACTTTGCGGTACCGCTTTTAGTGCTTCTTCAGTTGAGCGAATAATTAAAGGCAGTATCATTATAGAAATAGTTAAAATTCCTGAAAGAAGTGAAAACCCAAAACCCACATAGGCAACAAAGAATATCCAGCCAAATAAACCATAAATTATTGAAGGAATTCCTGAAAGAGTTTCACTTGTTAATTGAATTATTCCAACTAATTTATTATCGCTTTTTGCATATTCAACTAAATAAATTGCAGCGCCAATACCTAAAATAGAAGAAATCGAAATTGATATTGCTATCATAATTAATGTGTTAAATATAGCTGGCATTAATGAGGCGTTATCTGAATTGTATTCTAAATCAAACAACGATGGTAGTCCAGCGAGTAAATTTTGAACTTCTATAAATATTTGTGGAAGACCTTGCACTAATATGTAAACTAGTATAAATGCAACAATTGAAAAAGTGAATAGTGCTGCTGCATGAACTAATAATTTCATAGGATTTATTTTTTTTATCATTTGCCTATTCTCCTTTTTAGAATTGAAAAGCTAATATTAATAATTAGTATAAATACAAATAATACAACGCCAGTTGCTATTAATGAAGCTTCGTGTAAGCCTGATGCATATTTCATTTCCATAACAACGTTTGCAGTCATTGTTCTAATACCATCTAATATATTTCCAGTTAATCTTGGCTGATTACCTGCCACCATTATAACAGCCATTGTTTCGCCAATTGCCCTACCTATACCTAAAACTACTGATGCTAAAATACCTGATTTTGCAGCTGGAATCACAACTTTAAATATGCTATTTTCATGAGTTGAGCCTAATGCTCTTGCCCCCTCATAGTAATAAGAAGGAACAGCTCTAATTGCACTTTCACTTAAATTGATAACTGTTGGAAGTATCATAAAACCGAGCAGTAAAGATGCTGTTAAAATGCTTTGACCGTCTGTTTGCATGGCTTTAATTCCCAGTATATCTCCAAGACCATTTATAACATTTCTAACAAATGGTACCATTACAGTCATTCCAAAAAAACCATAGATAATAGATGGTATTCCTGCCATTAATTCTAACGTTGGCTTTAAAAATTTATATAGAGATTTTGAGCAGTATTTAGTTACATAAACAGCTGTTAGTATCCCAACTGGAACACCGATGATTATAGCTCCAAATGTTATATAAAAACTACCAACAATCATAGGTAAAATCCCAAACTGTGGATTTGTTTCTCTAGTTGGGCGCCATTCAGTTCCAAGTAAAAAATCAAAAGCCCCTATTTCAGTTATTGCAGGAATTCCTCTTGCAAATAAAAATACACAAATTATTAAAACGCATACTATAGATATTGTTGCGATAGCTAGAAATATAGCTTCAAAAATCTTCTCTTTTCCCTTTTCTTTTAGCATTTTTTTAATCAATCCTTTCTTTAAGTTTTGTGCCTTTTACTGAAAACAGTTATAAATCATTACACTGTTAATAATCATTCACAGTAAAAATCACAAAACTCTTAGCTTGAAATTATTTTCAAACCTTGCTTTGTTATTACTGATAAATAGAGATGGCTATCTCAAATGCCATCTCTACTTATTTTTTTGTTAATTAATTATCCTAATTCTGAATAGTCAGTGATTTCACCTGTGTAAATTTTCATGATTTGTTCCATTGTTAAGTCTGATGTTGGGTTTTCATTGTTTACAACAACTGCGATACCGTCCATTGCTAAAACCATTCCGTTTAACTCAGCTGATTCTGAATCTTTTAATTCTCTACTAGCCATACCGATATCAAATGTTCCATCCATTGCACCTTGCATACCAGCTGATGAACCGATGCTTTCTAAATTAATTGTTGCGTTTGGATTTAATGCTTTATATGCTTCAACTAATTTTTCCATAACTGGAGTAACTGATGTTGAACCACCGATTGTGATTGTTCCTTCTGGTTGTGCTGATGTAAATTCTGCAGTTGTAGCTTCAACTTGGATAAATCCTTCAGCTTCAACGATTGCTTGAGCTTCTGCTGTGAATACGAATTGTAGTAATTCATTTGCAACTTCTGAAAGTTCTGCACCTTGTTTAGTTGCTATGTTAAATGGTCTTGCAACTTTGTAAGCTCCTGAGTTGATGTTTTCAACTGTCGCTTCAACACCGTCAACCATAACTGCTTTAACTGATGAATCTAAAGAACCTAGTGAAATGTATCCGATAGCATTTGGATCTTGAGCTACTGCTACCATAACTTTACCTGTACCATCTTGGATAACTGCATCTAAAGTTGTGTTATCGCCATCACCACTGTCAACGCCTGTGATTTCAACGAAAGCACCACGAGTGCCTGAACCATCTTCACGAGATACAACTGTGATTGCGCCTTCAAAAGCACCTTCTGTTGCAACTGTTGTTTCTTCTGTTGTAGTTGTTTCTTCTGTTTCGCTTGAGCAAGCTGTTAGGCTAAGTACCATTGCTGAAGCTAATAAAATTGATAATAGTTTTTTCATTTTTAAATTTCCTCTTGTCATATTAATTTTAATTTGTTTTGTATTTCCGTTACGCTAATATAATAAACTTTAAATGTAAAATCTCAAACCTTACTTTTGTAAAATCTAAGTAAAATATCAGCCTTATTCATGTAATCCAAACCGCCTTAAATCTAATATTTTTCTCTAAAACTGCGTTAAATTCACTTATAAGGCGAAAGCATTGTTTCATAAATTTGGCTTGTTTTATAAAAAAAGTATTAGATTTCAGGTCGCAGATTTAATAATTTTCAAATAGGTTTTTTATCAAGGAAAAGGGTTGCAGTAATACTTTATGCATTTCAAAAGCTTTTAAGGAAGATATAGAGCTTATTGAAGATTATTAAACGTGTTCGGATTATATGAGTAAGGCTAAAACAAAAAACACGAAATATCATTATTTCGTGTTTTTTTATTTTACAATTATATCATTTATAGCGTTTTTAATAATATATTCTCTTACTTTTCTTGCAGTTTCTTCGCTTGTTTCCTTTTGATTTTTTAAAATATAATCTTTATTTAGCATTTCGTATTTATGAACACCTATTGTGTGGTATGGTAAAATTTGAACTCTTTTTATATTATTGTACTTATTAATTATATGTACTAGTTTATCAACATCTTCTTTGCTATCATTAATTCCTTCTAATATAACAAAGCTTGTCCAAACTGTTAAATCATACTCATAGCAAATTTTTAAAAATTCTAAAACTATATTAAAATCAGCTTTTATATATTCATCATATCTTTTTTTATCAGGCATTTTAATATCTAAAATAATTAAAGGCTTTTCTTTTAAAAGATTTTTAATATCTTCGTTTATTATAGCCCCTGAAGTATCAAGGGCTATATTTATATTATCTTCTTTTAATCTTTTTATTAATTTAGTTATATTTTTTGCCTGCATTAATGGTTCGCCACCAGAAAAAGTGACTCCACCTTTTTTTGAAAAATAAGGAACATATCTTTTTATTTTTTTATATAAATCTTCAACACTTATTTTATTATCTAATAAAAATTCTTGAGTTTCAGGGTTGTGGCAATAGGCACATCTTAAAGGACAGCCTTGTAAAAACACACCGTATCTTACTCCAGGCCCGTCAACTGCTGAAAGTGATTCAATTTTATTTATATATAAATAATCGTTCATAATTACATACTGCTGTGATATGTTCTTGATATAACTTCTTCTTGTTGCTTTTTAGTCAGCACATGAAAATTCACTGCGTATCCACTAACTCTAATAGTTAGATTTGGATATTCCTGTGGATTTTTCATTGCATCAAGTAGCATCTCCTTACTTAAAACATTAACGTTTAAATGATGAGCATTTTGCATAAAATAGCCCGACATAATACAAACTAAATTATCCACTTGCTCCTCTTTTGTTTTTCCTAAAGCCCCTGGGATAATAGCGAATGTATTACTAATACCGTCTTGGCAATCTTCATAGCTTATAGCTGCAACACTATTTAAACTAGCTAATGCCCCATTAACATCTCTTGAATGCATAGGATTTGCCCCTGGCGCAAATGGTTCGCCTTTTTTTCTTCCATCTGGCGTTGCCCCTGTTTTTTTGCCATAAACAACATTTGAAGTTATTGTAAGGGCAGAAAGTGTGTGTTTTGAATTATTATAAGTTTTATTTTTTCTTAATTCAGTTATAAATAAATTAGTGATATATTTTGCTAATTTATCAACTCTTTCATCATCATTTCCATACTTTGGAAAATCGCCCTCAATGTTAAAATCAGTCACAACTCCCCTTTCATCAAAAATAGGAGTAACTTTTGCATATTTAATAGCACTTAATGAATCAGTGATTATTGATAGTCCTGAAATACCAAAAGCCATTAATCTTTCAATTTCTGTGTCGTGGAATGCCATTTGTAATCTTTCGTATGCATATTTATCGTGCATATAATGAATTACATTCATCGTGTTAACATATAGTTTTGCAAGCCAAGAAATATAAAATTCTAATCTTTGTTTAACATCATCAAAATCTAACACTTCATTATTTTTAACAGCCTGTTTTAAAGGGCCAATTTGTGATGCTTCCATTTCGTCTTTTCCGCCATTTAAAGCCATCAATAATAATTTTGGTAAATTACATCTAGCACCAAAATACTGCATTTGTTTGCCCATCTTCATAGCAGAAACGCAGCAAGCTATTCCATAATCATCGCCGTATTCTTTTCTCATAACATCATCATTTTCATACTGCAAAGCCTGTGTATCTATTGAAACTTTAGCACAGAATTTTTTATAGTTTTCTGGCAAATCTTTTGAGAATAATATAGTCATATTCGGCTCTGGTGCACTTGAAAGTGTGTATAAGCTATTTAATATACGATAACTAGTTTTTGTTACCATATGTCTATTATCTAAACTCATTCCAGCGTCTGCTATTGTAACCCAAGTTGGATCGCCTGTAAAAAATTCATTGTATTCTGCTGTTCTTAAATGCCTTACTGCACGAAGTTTTAAAACAAAATCATCTATAATTTCTTGCGCTTTTTCTTCGGTTAAAACATTGTTTTTAATATCTCTTTCAATATAAATATCTAAAAACGTTATTATTCTTCCAATACTCATTGCAGCGCCATTTGTTTCTTTTATTGCTCCAAGATATCCAAAATAAAGCCATTGCACAGCCTCTTTTGCATTTGTTGCTGGAAGAGAAATATCATATCCGTATTTTTCAGCTAGTTTTTTTAATTCATACATAAATGAAATTTGTTTTGAAATATTTTCAACTGTTTGAATATTCTTTTCAGTCATATCTTTATTAGAATATTCTTTTCTATCTCTTATTTTTTCATTTATTAAAGCATCCATACCATATAAAGCTACTCTTCTATAATCACCTATTATTCTGCCTCTGCCGTATGCATCAGGAAGACCTGTTAGTAATCCTGTATGTCTTGCGGCTAGCATTTCTTCTGAGTAAACTCTAAAAACGCCATCATTATGAGTTGTTCTATATTTAAATTGATCCTTAACTTCTTCACTTAAATCATAGTTGTAATCATTTAAAGCCTGCTTTACAACTCTTATCCCACCAAAAGGATTTATCCCCCTTTTAAGTGGTGCGTCTGTTTGAAGGCCAACTATTATATCTTTATCTTTTATTATATATCCAGGTTCGTGGCTTAGTATGGTACAGACTTTAGTTATATCCACATCTAAAAGGCCGCCATTTTCTCTTTCTTTTTCTAGTAGATTAGAAAACTCAAAAAACACATCATTTGTTCTTTGAGTCGCTTTTGCTAAAAAATTTTCATCTCCATCGTATGGAGTGTAATTACTCATTATAAAATCTCTTAAATCAATCGAGTTTTGCCAATTACCTTCTTTAAATCCATCCTGCAGTCTTATCAACATATTATAACCACTCCTCTCTTTGTGTTTTGTGTTTTTTTATCATCCAAATATATTAAAATGATAAAATTTCACTACCCTTATAGCCAAAGACACAAAACTCTTAGTTTAAAAAATATTTTCAAACTAACTTTAATCTGTAACATCTATTTATATTAATTTCTATTGTTTACTCGTGTTTTTCTTCATTAATAAATTTGTCTTATGTTTTAATTATATCTTTTCTTAGATTAATGTCAATACTTTTTTTATAAAAAAATCAATATATATTGTGTTTATTTTTTAACATGTACGTATATATTGTGTGTTTTAGACTAATTCTGCATTGTGCTATTTTATGGAATCAATATAAAATTACGCATAAAACTCTCTATATAGCCATATATATTAAGTATTTAATATCACTTTAATTAAGAAAGGACTACCACTCTTATGATTTATAAAGATTTTTTGAGTATGGGACTAACAAGGAGCGAAGCTATGGCTATTTATATTATTCAAACAGGAGAAACTGTTCGGCAAACAGCAGCAGTGTTTAATATTTCTAAAAGTACAGTACATAAAGACTTAACAACTAAATTAAAATACGAAAATTTCGAATTGTATAAACAGGTAAATAAAGTTTTACAACATAATAAGCAAGTTCGTCATATTCGTGGTGGCATGGCAACAAGATTAAAATATCATAATAAAAGAATTAATCAGCAAATTGACAAAAAATATTAATTAAAATCACTCGCAGTTAGTATAAATGTATATTTTTCACATATTTCCTAATTAAACCTTGTTTTTAATGAAATAATATGCTAATATAATGTATATATATTAAACAGGAGTGTCAAATCATGGAAAAAGAAAAATTAATTAAGATAGTTGATAGTTTGCAATCAGTTATTATTGATGCAAGCGATAAAATTTGGGAGTATGGTGAAATATATTTCCAAGAAGAAAAAAGTGCTACTTTATTAGCTGAAATTTGCAAAGAACATGGATTTTCAGTTGATATGGGCGTTAGCGGTATGCCAACTGCATTTGTTGCGCAATGGGGCAAAGGCTCTACAACAGTTGGATTTTTAGGTGAATACGATGCTTTAGAGGGCGTTGCTCAAGCTAAAGGAGTTTTTGAAAAACAACTTCCTACTACTGGAAACACTGTTTCTGGTCATGGCTGTGGACATAATGCTCTTGGAGCGGGCGCATTAGGCGCTGCCTTGGCTTTAAAAGAATATGCCCTAGAAAACAATTTAGATGTTTGCATTAAATTTTTCGGTTGTCCTGGTGAAGAAAACGGTAGTGGTAAAGTTTTTATGGCAAGAGATGGTTTATTTAATGATTGCGATATCTGCCTAACATGGCACCCTGGCGATGAAAATGATGTTAAGGGTGTCGGCTCACTTGCAAATTTAAGTGTTAAATTTGAATTCACAGGTTTAACTAGTCATGCCGCGGCTCACCCTCATTTAGGAAGAAGTGCTTTAGATGCAGCAGAACTTATGAATGTTGGCGTTAATTATTTAAGAGAGCATATGATTCCAGAGGCTAGAATTCATTATTCTTATCTTGACGCTGGCACAAAAGCACCAAACGTTGTTCAAGATTATGCGTGTACATATTATTTTATTAGAGCTCCAAAAGCAAATCAAATGTTTGATTTAGCAAAAAGAGTTTATAAAATAGCAGAAGGCGCTGCTTTAATGACTGAAACAAGCGTTAAATACACTATAATGGATGGATTATCTGATTATATCCCAAATTTAACATTAGGTAATTTAATGTCTGAGTGTTTTAATGAATTAGGTCCTGTAAACTACACAAAAGAAGATATCGAGCTAGCTAAAAACTATTCAAAATACTTTGGAGAAGAGCAAATATTCTCTGCTAAAAAAGTTATGGCGGCAGCTTATAATAAAACACCTGATTTATATGATAATGTTTATTTAGATAATTTAGTGCCAACTTACACGCATAACCCAGATAAAGCTATGCCTGGCTCAACCGACGTTGGCGACACTAGCTACTGCGTGCCTACTGCTCAATGTAATGTTAGCTGTATGGCAATAGGAACACCCGGACATTCTTGGCAATTAACAGGTCAATTATCTTCACCTCTAGCTCATAAAGGCACAGTTCACGCATCAAAAGTTATGGCTTTAACAGCTCTAAAGGCTGTTTTAAATCCTGAAATAATAGCTAAAGCAAAGGCTGAACATAAATTGAATACACCAAATGGATATATCTGCCCTACACCTGATGATGTAACTCCTGATATTCCAAAATAGCTATAAAAAAAGACTTCACTATAAGGGGATACCTATAAAGAACAAATACCGATTTTCATAAGAAAATCGGTAT
>CAYJGG010000044.1:0-17377 GCA_964369915.1 uncultured Oscillospiraceae bacterium
CGTTGATATAAAAATTAATGATATACAAGGCATAGTTGATTTTGCAAAAAATGAAAGAATAGATTTAGTTGTAGTTAGCCAAGATGAACCTTTAGTTTTAGGAATGGTTGATGCATTAGACGAAGCTGGAATTCGCTCATTTGGTCCAAATAAGGCTGCTGCAATTATCGAAGGAAGTAAGGCTTTTTCAAAAGATTTAATGAAAAAATACAATATTCCAACTGCAAAATACGAAAACTTTACTTGTAGTAAAAAAGCTGTTGAGTACTTAGAACAAAATGATAAATATCCTATTGTTATTAAAGCAAGTGGGCTTGCACTAGGAAAAGGCGTTATAATCGCTCAAAGTTTTGATGAAGCCAAAGAAACAGTTATTGATATGCTTGAAAATTCAATGTTTGGTGATAGTAGTAATGAAATAGTTATCGAAGAATTTTTAACAGGTGTTGAAGTATCAGTTTTAGCTTTTACAGATGGAAAAGTGGTAAAGCCAATGATAAGCGCAAAAGACCATAAAAGAGCTTTTGATAATGATGAAGGTTTAAACACTGGTGGAATGGGAGTTATCGCTCCAAATCCATTTTACACAAATGAGATTGAACAAAGAGCATTTAGGGAAATTTTTATTCCAACAGTGAATGCTATGAAAAATGAAAATAGAACATTTAAAGGTGTTTTATACTTTGGGCTTATTCTAACTCAAGAAGGACCAAAAGTTATTGAATATAACTGCCGTTTCGGTGATCCAGAAGCACAAGTTTGCTTAACGTTATTACAAACAGATTTGCTAACTATTTTTAACGCTGTTATCGATGAAAAACTAGATGAAATCGAAGTTGTTAATAGCGATGAAACTGCAATAATTGTTATGCTTTGTTCTGGTGGATATCCAACTACTTACAAAAAAGGATATGAAATTAATGGCTTAGACGAAAAAGGACAAAATGAAAATTTTGAATATATTTATCACTCAGGTACTTTATTAAAAAATGATAAATTTACAAATAATGGTGGTAGAGTGTTAGGGTTAGTTAGTCTTGGGAAAGATTTAAAAGAGGCTCAAAACACAGTTTACAGCAATATGGATAAAGTTAGCTTTAAAGATAGCTTTTACAGAACAGATATTGGAGGCAAACGCTAATGGTATATAGAGTTTATGTTTCAAAAAAATCAGGATACAATAACGAAGACAAAGCAGTTTTCTCTGATTTAAAAAACACTTTAGGAATTACAACTTTGCAAAAAGTTAAAATTTATAATAGATATGATGTAAGTGATATAACAAAAAAAGATTTTGATATAGCTGTTTCTTCTGTTTTTTCAGAGCCAGTTGTTGATGATGTTGTATTTAGTATTCAAGCTGATGAAAACACGTTTGCTGTTCAATTACTGCCAGGGCAATTTGATCAAAGAGCAGATAGTGCCCAGCAATGTATTCAGTTTATCACTGCAAAAAATCTTCCAATAGTAAGATATGCAAAAATATACAAACTACACGGAAATCTTTCAATAAATGATATTGAAAAAATAAAAGCATATTTAATTAATCCAGTTGAGGCAAGATTAGTTTCACTTGATATGCCAAAAAGCCTTGATTTTGAATATGAAGAGCCAAAGAAAACTCCAATTATTAAAGAATTTAATTCTTTAAAAGGCGAAGAAATCAATGAATTTATAGGGGAATATTCTTTAGCTATGGATGCAGATGATTTACTATTTTGCCAAGAGTATTTTAAAAATACTGAAAAAAGAAATCCAACTTTAACAGAACTTAAAGTTATCGATACATATTGGTCGGATCACTGCAGGCACACAACTTTCTTTACTAATTTAGAAAATATTGAGATTCAAGATGAAAATATAAAAGCAAGTTTTGAAAAATATTTAGCTATTAAAAATGAGTTATATCCAAACGGTAGAAACGATACGTTAATGGGCATGGGAACTATTGGTGCAAAATACCTTAAAAAGATAGGGAAATTAAAAAATCTTGATGAGAGTGATGAAATAAACGCTTGTAGTGTTAAAGTTGACGTTACTGCAAATGGTGAAAAAGAAAAATGGCTATTAATGTTTAAAAACGAAACACATAATCATCCAACTGAAATTGAGCCTTTTGGTGGCGCGGCAACCTGTCTAGGTGGCGCAATCCGTGATCCATTATCAGGAAGAAGTTTTGTGTATCAAGCAATGCGTGTAACGGGTGCTGCTGATCCAACAGAGCCTTTATATATGGCTTTAAAAGGCAAACTTTCTCAAAGAAAAATCTGCCAAACAGCAGCGGCTGGATATTCTTCATACGGAAACCAAATCGGGCTTGCAACAGGACACGTTAGCGAAATTTATCACCCATCATACAAAGCAAAAAGGCTAGAGCTTGGCGCTGTTGTGGGTGCTGCTCCTATTAAAAATGTTGTAAGAAAAGAGCCAAAATTAGGCGATGTTGTTGTTTTACTAGGTGGCAAAACTGGTCGTGATGGCTGTGGCGGTGCAACTGGTTCATCTAAGGCGCACGATTTATCTTCTTTAGAAGAATGTGGCGCAGAAGTGCAAAAAGGTAATGCTCCTGAAGAAAGAAAAATTCAAAGATTATTTAGAAACCCTGTTGTTACTAAAATGATTAAACGTTGTAACGACTTTGGTGCAGGCGGTGTTTCTGTGGCTATTGGTGAATTATGCGATAGTTTATCAATTAACCTTGATGCAGTGCCAAAAAAATATGAGGGACTAACTGCAACTGAACTTGCTATTAGCGAAAGCCAAGAAAGAATGGCAGTTGTTATTGAAGCAAAAAACCTTAAAAAGTTTATAAAACTTTCTAAAGAAGAAAATCTACTAGCTACAAAAGTTGCAGATGTTACTGATAATGGCTATTTAGAAATGTATTCGAATGGAGATAAAGTTGTTAGTCTTAGTAGAGAGTTTTTAAACACTTCTGGTGCTCAAAAATTTGCAAATGCTAAAATTTTAAAGCAAAATGCAAAACCAAAACTTTTAAATGAAATCGATGTCTACACAAGATTTGATAATATAATAAAAGATTTAAATGTTGCATCTCAAATGGGACTTATCCAAAGATTCGACTCAACTGTTGGCGCAGGAACTGTTTTAATGCCTTTTGGTGGTAAAAATCAGATGACACCTGCTCAAGCAATGGTGGCAAAAATAAACAGTGATGAAAAAGAAACTTCAACTGCAAGCATTATGACTTATGGTTTTGACCCTTATTTATCCGAAGAAAGCCCTTATTATTCAGCTTATTATGCTGTAGTTTCATCTGTTGCAAAATTAGTTGCAGCTGGTGGTGATATTAAAAAGACTTATTTCTCATTCCAAGAATACTTTGAAAGACTAAGAAAAGACGATGTTCGCTGGGGAAAACCAGTTGCGGCTCTTTTAGGTGCACTAGAAGGTCAATTAGCTTTTAATATCGGTGCTATCGGCGGTAAAGATAGTATGAGTGGTAGCTTTGAAGAAATAGATGTTGTCCCAACTTTAGTTTCTTTTGCATGTGGTACTCAAGAAGTTGATAATATTATTTCTCCTGAATTTAAAAAAGTTGGCTCTAATTTATACCTTGTAAAACCTATAAAAGACGAAAATGGCTTATATAATAAGGAAAGTTTATTAAAAACATATAAACAAGTTCAAAAAGCAATCGCTGAAAAAAGAGTGCTTTCTGCTTGGGCTATTGGCTTTGGTGGTGTTGCAGAGGCTGTTAGTAAAATGGCTTTTGGTAATGATATCGGTGTAAAACTATCAAATAAAATTCCAGAAGATGAATTATTCACAAAAGATTATGGCGCATTTTTATTAGAAACAGATTCAATTCTACGTTTTGGTAAAAAAATAGGCGAAACAATTAAAAAACCAGTTATTATCTACAAACGCAAAAATATTAAATTAGATAAACTAAAAAATACTTGGACTATGCCTCTTGAAGAAGTTTATCCAACTAAATCAAATCAGCAAAAGCCAAAAACTCTAAAAACTATTTCATACACAGCGAATACAAAAGAGCTTTCACCTAAAATAAAAATTACAAAGCCTAAAGTATTAATCCCTGTATTCCCAGGCACAAACTCTGAATATGATTTAGCAAAATCATTTAGAAAAGAAGGTGCAGAAACTGAAATATTTGTTGTGAAAAATCTTACTAGCGATGATATTAAAACTTCAGCTAAAAAACTAGCTGAAAAATTAAAAGAAACAAATATCCTGGCTATTCCTGGTGGTTTCTCTGGTGGTGATGAACCAGACGGTAGTGCAAAATTTATTATTTCAATGCTACAAAACCCACTAATTGCAGACGAAATCACAAATTTACTAGAGCAAAGAGATGGTCTTGCACTTGGTATTTGTAATGGTTTTCAAGCGCTAGTTAAATTAGGTCTTGTTCCTTATGGTAAAATAATGTCGCCTAATAAAGATATGCCAACTCTAACATTTAATACTATTTCACGTCATCAATCTGGAATAGTTAAAACTAGAGTTTCTTCATCGAAATCTCCTTGGCTGATGCACCATAACGTTGGTGATACTGCTATGGCGGCTTTAAGTCATGGCGAAGGTAGATTTATAGCAAGCGAAGAAATGCTACAAAAAATGATAGAAAATGGACAAATCGCAACTCAATATGTTGATTTTAATAATGAAGCAACGAGCGATATTAGATTTAATTTAAATAACTCTATGCTTTCTATCGAAGGAATTACAAGCCCAGACGGTAGAGTGTTTGGTAAAATGCTTCATAGCGAAAGATATGAAAATGGAACATATAAAAACATAGAAAATCCAATTCCTTTAAAAATATTTAAAGGCGCAGTTGATTACTTTACTAAATAATTAAATAAAATTACACCTACTAATTAAATTTAGTGGGTGTAATTTTTTTAGTATCATAATAAAATTATTTAATTACCATAAGGGGGAATAATTGTAATAAAATACATTTAATAATATAATTAATTATTAAAAATAATGAACTGAAAATTATATCTGATGAAAACAAAGGGTTTTATAATACAATTGTAAGCAGTGTAAAATAGCGAATTATTAAGTGAAAAACTTGATATTTCGCTGTTTTTCGCTTTTTAAATTTATTATAATAGGCAATAATAAAAATAATATAAGATTTTTAACAAATATCACAAAAAAATATCAATTTTATATTGACATTTCACTAATTTTGTGATAAACTTCATTAAGTGATGTAAAGTAAATAAACTTTACAAGGAGGAATAACATGTCAAAAGACTTACGAATGTCGTATTTATTAGATTTTTATGGAGAAGTTCTTACAGAAAAGCAAAATAGTATGATGGAGCAGTATTTTAATATGGATTTATCTCTTTCAGAAGTAGCAGATAATTTTAATATAACAAGGCAAGGTGTTCGTGATGCAATTAAAAGAAGCGAAACAGTCCTTACTGAGTTAGAAGAAAAAATTGGATTTGCTGCAAAGTATTCTGGAATACAATCGGGTGTTGAAGAAATAAGAACTCTTGTGCAAAATATTAATTATCACAATGAGAATGCTTATGCTAAAAACGATGAAATAAAAAAATTCTCACAAAGAATTTTAGATATACTAAATGAAATTAGTGAATAAAACTTTAGCAAAAGGAGGGCATAATGGCATTTGAATCGTTAACACAGAAATTATCTAATGCATTTAAAAAACTTCGCTCAAAAGGAAAACTCAGCGAAGATGATATAAAACTTGCAATGAGAGAAGTGCGAATTGCTCTTTTAGAAGCAGATGTAAATATGCTAGTTGCAAAAGATTTTATAAAAACAGTAACGCAAAGAGCTATGGGACAAGAGGTTATGCAAAGCCTTACTCCAGCACAGCAAGTTATAAAAATCGTTAATGAAGAGCTTACAGCTTTAATGGGCGATGAAAATGTTAGAATTAAATTTGCAAATAAAGGGCCAACTATTGTAATGATGTGTGGTACTCAGGGTGCTGGTAAAACAACTCACTCTGCAAAACTTGCAAAAATGTTTTTAAAACAAGGTCACAGACCGCTTTTAGCAGCTTTGGATATTTATCGTCCAGCGGCTATTGAGCAATTAGAAATTGTGGCAAAACAGGCGGGAGTTCCCGTTTTTCAATTAGGCAAAACCGATCCTATAATTGTGGCTAAAAAAGCGTATAATCATGCAAAAGATCAAGGTAATGATATACTAATTTTAGATACAGCAGGACGTTTGCATATAGATGAGCAGCTAATGAAAGAATTACAAGGGATTAAAAAAGAAGTTCCTGTAACTGAAACGCTATTAGTTATTGATGCTATGGTGGGACAAGATGCTGTTAATGTGGCAAAAGAATTTAATGAAACTATCGGACTTGATGGCGTTATTATCACAAAATTAGATGGTGACACAAGAGGTGGTAGTGCATTAAGTGTTAAAGCTGTTACAGGAAAACCTATAAAATTTGTTGGTGTTGGTGAAAAACTTGATGATTTAGAAAGTTTTCATCCAGATAGGATGGCAAGCAGAATTCTAGGCATGGGCGATATGCTTTCTTTAATAGAAAAAGCACAGAGCATGCAAGAAGATGGCAATGCCGAAAGCACAGCAAAAAGGATGATGGAAAACAAGTTTGATATGAATGATATGCTCTCACAACTTCAGCAAATGAAGAAAATGGGCGGTATAAATTCTATGCTTTCAATGATACCAGGCGCAGGCAATGCAACTAGTGAAGATGAAGAAAAAGCAGAAAGAGAAATGAAAAGAACTGAAGCTATTATTCAATCTATGACTAAAAAGGAAAGAGAAAAGCCTTCTATCATAGACGCAAAAAGAAAAATCAGAATTGCAAAAGGTTCAGGTAATCATGTTAGTGATGTTAATCGTTTATTAAAACAATTCACTCAAACACAAAAAATGATGAAACAATTTTCAAAAAATCCAAAAGCTTTCCAAAGAATGCTTAAAGGAATGTAATAAAAATATAAAATTTTTATTAGTAGTTTTATCTTTTTGGCAAGAAGAAAAGCCAAAACTTTATGCTGAGAAATAAAGAAAGATAAAACGTACAAATAGGAAAATCAATAAAAATATAAATAAAAATTTTTTTGTAAAGTTAATAACTGCAAAGGGCAGATATTATATATTAAACGATAATAACTGGAAAAACACAGATATTATATAATTATTTATGGAGGTATATTAAAATGGCAGTAAAAATTAGACTACGTCGTATGGGCGCTAAAAAAGCACCTTTCTACCGTGTTGTTGTTGCAGATTCACGTTTCCCAAGAGATGGTAGATTTATCGAAGAAATAGGTTACTACGATCCAACTAAAGAACCAGCAGTAGTTAATATCGATGGCGAAAAAGCTAAAAAATGGATTGCTACAGGTGCTCAACCAACTGACACTGTAAAAAGACTACTAAAGAAAAACGAAATTATCTAAGATTAAACGGAGGCTTGTAATGGAGCAATTATTAATAAATATTGCAAAAGGTCTTGTCGAAGATAAGGAATCTGTATCAGTAACAAAAGAAATGCGCGAAGAAGGGGTAATTGTTTACCATCTTAAAGTTGCAGAAGGGGATACTGGTAGAGTCATCGGAAAGCAAGGCAGAATTGCAAAAGCTATCCGAACAGTTATCAAAGCAGCTGCAAGCCGCAGTGGTGATAGGGTAATTGTTGAAATAGACTAAAAATGGTCAAGTGCTATTAATAATAATATTAGTAGCACTTTATTTTTAGCAAGATATAGGCTTTATCATAGATTGCTGTGGTAAAACCTATATTTTGCTATATGTAAAGGAGTATTAATTTTATGCAATACATACAAACAGGTGAAATAGTTTCAACTCATGGCTTAACTGGGGAATTAAAAATTTATCCTCATGCCGATTATCCAGAAGTTCTTTTAGAGTTTGATACATTTTATATTAAAAAAAATAAAATGCATTATCAAGAATTAAAAGCAAATTCTTTAAGAGTGCATAAAAATATGGTGCTTGTAAAGTTTGAAGGTATAGATTCTGTTGAGCTTGCCAGAAATTTAATAGGTAGTGAAATTTATTTAAATAAAGAAGAAATAGAGCTTCCAGAAGATAGATATTTTGTAAGCGATTTAATTGGTTGCAAAATTATTGATGATGAAAGCAATAAAATATATGGAAAAATCCATGATATAAAATTCTTAGGTGCTAGTGATATTTATTATATTAAAAATGAAGATGGCAAAGAATTTATGTTTCCCGCTGTCGATGAATTTATAGTTTCAACTGATGTTGAAAATAAAGAAATTAGAGTGAAAATTATAGAGGGTATGTTTAGTGAGGATTAATATTGCAACATTGTTTCCTGAAATGTGTGAAACAGTTTTAAACACTAGTATTATAGGAAGAGCAAGAAAAAATGGTGCTATTGATTTAAGAGTTTATAATATTAGAGATTATTCTAAAAATAAGCATAAACACGTGGATGATACGCCTTACGGAGGTGGACATGGAATGGTTATGCAAGTAGAGCCTATATATGATTGCTGTATGGATATTAAAAAAAATAGCGATAGTAAACCATTTATAGTATTCACATCAGCCGCAGGAAAACCTTTCACGCAAAAAATGGCAATAGAGCTTTCTAAAAAAGAAAATATAACTATTGTTTGTGGGCATTATGAAGGTATAGACCAAAGAGTTATTGATGAAATCTGCGATATGGAAATTTCGATAGGAGATTTTGTTTTAACAGGCGGAGAACTGCCAGCTTTAGTTATAACAGACGCTGTGGCAAGAATGAAAACGGGCGTTTTAAAAAATGAAGAAGGCTTTACTGATGAAAGCCATTTTAACGGATTATTAGAGCACGCGCAATATACAAGGCCTTTTGAATGGAAAAATAGAAAAGTTCCTGAAGTTTTAATAAGTGGGCATGAGAAAAATATTGTTGAATATAGAAAAAATGATTCCATTAATAGAACAAAAGAACTGCGACCTGATTTATATAAAAAACTATTTAATATAAACAATAATGTTGAAAACTAAGTAGCGAAATGCACAAACAATTGTTAATAATGATGTCTAATTGATGTTTAAAATAGAAATTTTAAGGTTTTTCCATTGACTATTATTGGCTTTTAATGTATGATACAAGTGTGAAATTAAGTGATTTTATATTACGATTTTATATATATTATGGATGGAGAGTAGTTTATGTTTTACAAAGACGTTACAGTAGAAAATCAAGTTGGGTTACATGCCCGCCCTGCAACTTTTTTTATTCAAAAGGCAAATGAGTTTAAATCATCAATTTGGGTAGAAAAAGAAGAAAGAAGAGTAAACGCTAAAAGCTTACTAGGTGTTTTATCACTTGGGATTGTTGGTGGTACAACAATTAGAGTTATAGCTGATGGTCAAGATGAAGAAGCGGCTGTTGAAGCTTTAATCAAGCTTGTTAATTCAGGATTTAGCGACTAATAGATTAAGTTTATTAATAATTTACACCGCCTTTATTAATGGCGGTGTTTTTTAGATATAATTAGCCTTACTCATATAATCTAGCGTTTTAAGATTACGTGAGCAAGGCTAAATTAAAGCATATCAAATTATAAATAAAAAGTAAGGAAAATCATTATTTATGATATTAAATGAGCTTTATGAAAAAGCAAGAAATTTGCCAATGCTTCCTGGTATTTATATAATAAAAGATAAGAAAAATGATGTTATATATATAGGCAAGGCAAAAAGGCTTAAAGTGAGAGTGAGTCAATATTTTAAAGAAGGGGCAAACCATCTAACGAAAGTGCAAAAAATGGTGGATAATGCCTTTGATTTTGATGTTATAGTAACTAACACTGAGTTTGAAGCCTTAACTTTAGAATGTAGCCAAATAAAGCAGCATTCGCCAAAATATAATATTCTTTTAAAAGACGATAAAGGATATAATTTTATTAAAATTTCAAAAGAAGATTATCCTAGAATAACAGCTGAATTTCAAGCCGATGATGACTCAAAATTTTTAGGGCCGTATATGTCAAGTTTTGCAGTTAGAGAAATGGTGGCAACAACTCAGCAAATTTTTAAACTTCCAACTTGTTCAAGAGTTTTCCCAAGAGATTTTAGAAAAGAAAGACCTTGTTTGAATTTTCATATTGAAAAATGTATGGGCGTCTGTACAGGTAAAATTAAAAAAGATGATTATAATGAAATAATAGATAACGCAACTAAATTCTTAAAACAGGATAATGATAAAATAACAGAAGCTTTATCTAATAATATGATAAAAGCTTCTGAAAATTTGCAGTTTGAAAAAGCAGCGATGATTAGAGATCAAATTAATGCTATTGAAAAATTAAAAGCGGGACAAAATGTTGTTAATGAATCTTTGCAAAATCATGATTTTATTTCAGTTTGTGGAAGTGCAAAAAATTGTGCTGTGAGTGTTTTAAGGTATCGTCGTGGAAGATTAGTTGATAAAAAAGAGCATATATTTTTAGGTGAAGAGGATGTTAATAATGTTAGAGATGAATTTTTAGTGCAGTTTTATTCAGTTGAAGTACCGCCTAAAGTTTTGTTTTTAGATGAAATGCCTCAAGACGAAGAAATATTAAATTATATTCAGCAAAAATCAAAAAGTAAAATAACTATTTCAAAACCACAAAAAGGCGAAAATATTAAAATAATAAAAATGGCATACACTAATGCTATTGAAAGATTAGCAAGGGAAACAGGAAGAATAGATAAATCACAAAAATTTTTAGATGAACTTGCGAATTTACTAGGTTTAAAAAAGACGCCATATGTAATAGAAAGCTACGACATTTCAAACTGGGGAGATAATTCTTCTGTTGGTGGAATGGTAGTTTTTGAAAATGGTAAGCCTAAAAAGAGTGGATATAGAAAATTTAAAATAAAAACTGTTTTAACAACAGATGATTATAAAAGTATGCAAGAGGTTATAACAAGAAGGGTTATGCAGTATTCTAATGGAGGTACAGGACAGTTTTCAATAAAACCTGACTTAATTCTATTAGATGGTGGTAAAGGGCATTTATCCTCTGTTTTACAGGTTATAGATGGCACAGATTTTATGGATGTTCCGATTTTTGGTATGGTTAAAGATTCAAAACATAGAACTAGGGCAATAGTAGGAAAAGACGGTGAAATCGAAGTTGCTATGCATAAAGGGATTTTTAAATTTATAACCGAAATTCAAGATGAAGTGCATAGATTTTCAATTGAATATCAAAGAAGAACTCAAAAAACAAAGTCGTATGCAGTCACTTTAACTAAGATTAAAGGAATAGGCGAAAAGAAAGCTGAAAATTTAATGAAAGAATTTAAAACTTTAGCTAATATTAAAGAGCAAGATATTTCTTCTTTAAGCGAAGTAGAGGGAATTAGCGAAAGCGATGCAAAAAAAGTTTTTGATTATTTTAGAGAAATATAAATTAATAATATAAACATTAGGTTTATATTAAAAAGGGTATTGCTAAATATTTCTTTGAAAAGAAAATTAGATAAAAGAAATGTTTTGAATTTTAAGAAAAGGATTTATAATATATGAAAGTTGTAAGTGGGATAGCAAGAGGGAAAAATTTAATAACTTTAGAAGGCGATTCAACAAGGCCAACTTTGCAAAGAGTAAAAGAAGGGATTTTTTCATCTATTCAATTTAATGTTCCAGGGGCGAAAGTTTTAGATTTATTCGCAGGTAGTGGACAAATGGGAATTGAAGCTTTATCAAGGAACGCATCTTTTGCTGTTTTTGTTGATGAGAATAAAGAGGCGAGCGACATTATAACAAAAAATTTAAAATCCTGCTCTTTAGAAGAAAAAAGCAAGGTTTTAAAAACAAGGGCAGGAGATTTCTTATCCACTACAAATGAGAAGTTTGATATTATTTTTTTAGATCCACCTTTTGAAAAAGGAATTTTAGATGAAATTTTTTTGAAAGTGTTTAATTTGCTTTCAGAAAATGGTATAATTATTGCAGAGTCAGAAAAAAATTGGCTATTAAAAGATGAGATAAAAGGATTAACTTTAATAAAAGAATATAAATATTCAAATTTAAAAGTTTCAAAATTTGTAAGAGATAGAGAAGAATAATATTTATAGTATTTTAATTAAGGAAAAAGTTTGAAAATTAATTTTTAAACTTAGAGTTTTGTGTATTTTGATATTAAAAAACTATCAAAAATTTACCATTTAATAAATTACACAGTAAAACGCACAAAACAAATAGAAAGGAATTTGTGAATATGAAAATCGCTGTATATCCAGGTAGTTTTGACCCTGTTACTAAAGGGCATTTAGATATAATTCAAAGGGCGAGTAAAATTTTTGATAAAATTATTGTAGTTGTTATGATTAATCCTAATAAAACGCCTAGTTTTTCAACAGAAGTAAGGGTTGATTTTATTAAAAGAGTTACAAAAGATATAAAAAATGTTGAAGTTGATAGTTATGTTGGATTAGTGGCAGATTATGCGAATTTTAAAAATGCCAAAACAATAGTAAAAGGTTTAAGAGCTGTAACAGATTTTGAGTATGAGTTTCAGCAAGCTTTAACAAATAAAAAACTAGATCCAGAACTTGAAACATTATTTTTAATCACAAGTCAAGAATATATGTATTTATCTTCAACAGTTGTAAGGCAAATTGCAAGTTTTGGCGCTGATATTACGCAATTTGTTCCAGATGAAATTAAAGATGATTTAGTGAAAAAGGCAAAAGAGAGTTATAACGAAGTTTAAAAAAGGGAGAAGTATAGATGGCATCAGTTGAAAATATTATTGGAAGTTTAGAAGAATTATTAGATGAAGCAGTTGCTGTGCCACTTAGTGGCGGAAAAAAACTTGTTGATGTTGATTTAGCAAGGGATATAATAGATGAAATAAAAGTGCATTTACCTCAAGAAATTTTGCAAGCGAAAGCAATAGTGCAAGATAGAACTAGCATTATGCAAAAAGCTCATAAAGACGCAGAAGAGATTATTAGAAGGGCAGAAGAAAGAGCAAGATATTTAATAGATAGGGAAGAGATTGTTAAAAAAGCAACCGAACAAGCTAAAGAAATACGTTCTGTTTCTTTAGCTCAGTCAGCGCAATTAAAATCTCAATTAACTTCGTTTTGTGATAATATGCTTATTTCTACTCAAGAACATTTAACAAAAAGCCTAAATGAAGTTAGGTCTGCAAGAGAAGCTTTAAAAAAATAACGAACTTTATACTGTGTTTTTGCGTATTATAAATTAGATAGGATTTATTTTAAATTATTTCTTTTTTACGCAGAAAGGAGTCTTTTAGTATGAAGATTGTTGTTATAAAAAGTCCAAAGATGTTAAAAGGGATTTTAAAATACATATTTAAGATTTGATAATATAAAAAATCAATCATTTATTCATATTAAATGATTGATTTTTTATATTTAAATATGATATTATAATAGTGTATGAGATTAAAATAGGAGGTGAATTCTAATGAGTAAAATTAAGCAGACAATAGTTGCTGCTATTATTTCAATTACAGTTTTTGTTTTTGTTATAGTAATATTAAGTTATGTTTCAAATATTAATGGAATACTTATGGATTTCACTGTTAATGAATTGGAAACAAATATAAAAGCACACCAAGAAGAATTTGACACATATTTAGAGAACGAAAGAATATCACTTGAAAGAATGGCTAGAACATTATCTATTTTTTCTTCAGAACAACAACAAACGCAAACGGCTATTTATCTTAAAGAAGCTGAAGAATATTCATTAAACAATATGGTTTTTGCGATTGATATTAATGGGAAAGGGATTAATCATAATAGTGAAGTAGTTGATATTAGCGGCGAAGATTATTTTCAGCAAACAATAAATGGACAATCTATTGTAACCTCTGTTAGAAAATCGAATGATGGAGTATATGATGTTATAGTAATGACAGTGCCGATATACTTTGAAGATATAGTTCAAGGAGTTTTAGTTGCAGAATATCCTGTTGAAGACCTTAAAAGTTTAATTGAATTTGATAAAGGTGAAGAGGTATCGATTGTATCCTCAACGTTTAAAACTATTTTTAGTGTAGAAAGCGATGCACAAAATTTAGAAGAAGAGCCTTTAGTTGAGGCATTTGAAAATCTTATTTTTGAAGAAAGCGACTATCAAACGATAATTAACGACTTTGCAACGGGGACAGCTGGCAGTGCAATGGTTAATGATGAGGGTGTGAGTAAAAATGTTGAGTATCGTCCTTTAAATGTTAATGGGTGGATGCTTATAGCATCTGTTGATAGCAATATTTTATCAGAAGATGTTCAATATATTATACAAATGATTTCTATTTTAACTATTGGTATGATATTTGTTTTTGCAGCTTTAGTAGGATATGTGTTTGTTTCTAGGCAAAATTATATAAGAGATATCGAGCAGGTTGCGTATTTTGATGATTTAACAGGGCTTGCAAATATAAATAAATTCAAATTAGATGTTAAAGAAATGATTAAAAAGAACCCTACTGTTGAATATGCAGTGGTTAAGGTTGATATAGTTAATTTTAAAACTATCAATGTTATGTATGACTTTAATATGGGTAATAATGTTATAATTGCGATAGCAACTGTTTTAACAGAGGCAAGATTTAGTGATCAGTATATAGTGGCAAGAGCGGGAATAGATGAATTTTTATTATTTGCAAAATCCTTTGTTTTAAAAGATTTAGATAATTCAAAATATATTTATGAAGCAGCATTTAAACGCAAAGTGCCGTCAATTAGCGAGCATAATATAGAGTTTAGGTATGGTAGATATATTTTAGAAAAAGGCGAAAATAATGTTGAGTCTATAATAGATAAAGTAAACCTTGCTCACGCTAGTGGAAAAGGCGGTTCTTTAGATAAGATTTATGATTATGATGAAACTGTTGAAAATCAAATGATTAAAAACACAGAGATTCAAAATAAGATGCATACAGCCCTTGAAGCAGAAGAATTTAAAGCATTTTTACAGCCTAAATTTAATATTGCAACAAATGAGGTTGCTGGCGCTGAGGCTTTAGTTCGCTGGATTGAAAAAGATGGCACAATGGTTATGCCAGGCGATTTTATTTCAGTTTTTGAAAGTAATGGATTTATAACAAAAATCGATATTTATATTTTTACAGAAATCTGTAAAAATATAAGAAAATGGATGGATTTATCTTATAAGGTTGTTCCTGTGTCTGTGAATTTCTCAAGATTGCATTTTTATAATGATAATTTTATAGACGAATTAATTTATATAACAGATAGATACGAAGTTCCAAGAAATTTAATTGAAGTTGAGATAACAGAAAGCGTAATGTTTGATAATGAAGAAGTTATGCTAGAAACAACTCAAAAACTAAGAGAACAAGGCTTTAAAGTTTCAATTGATGACTTTGGTAGTGGATATTCTTCACTAGGGCAATTAAAAAATCTGTTTGTAGATGTAGTTAAAATTGATAGAAGTTTCTTCTTAAAAGCAAACGATGAAATAAAAGGCAACTTAGTTGTTGCTTCAACGGTTGATATGCTTCATAAATTAGATTTAGAAACAGTTGCCGAAGGCGTTGAAACAAAAGAGCAAGTGGAATTTTTAAATGAAATTGGATGCGAACTCGGACAAGGATATTTCTATTCAAAACCAATTCCAGTGAATGATTTTGAAGATAACTTTTTAAAAAGCATACATCAAAAAGGATAATATTAAATAAAACAGCTTAAAAGATTAATTTAATTTTTTAAGCTGTTTTTTATTTTGCAAAAATAAAAATGCAAAACAAGAGATAATAAAAATATAGTTAATTCTATAAAATAATAATTAAAATAAATTAAAAAGAGATAACAAAATTATAATTAGAAATACTTAAAATAGGATGATAAAAAATTATATAAGAAAAAAGCGATTGCAAATGCAATCGCTTTTTTTCCTTACAATCTTTTATGCGAAAAAGAATAATTTTCTGCTTAGAAAAATTATTGTAATAATTGAAGAATACCTTGAGGTGTTTGGTTTGCTTGAGCAAGCATTGATTGTGAAGCTTGAACAAGAATGTTGTTTTTAGTGTATTCCATCATTTCTGTAGCCATATCTACGTCACGGATACGTGATTCAGCAGCAGTCATGTTTTCAGTTGTAACACTTAAGTTGTTGATTGTGTGCTCAACTCTGTTTTGGATAGCACCTAAAGTACCACGAGTTGAAGATACAGTTGAGATAGCTGATTTGATTAAATCAATAGCTGCACCAGCGCCTTCTTCTGTTGAGATATCGATAGCATCAATACCTAAAGCAGCAGAACTCATATCTTGAACTGAAACAGTAACTTTTTGTGATGCATCATTAGTGTCGCCAACTTGTAGAACTAATGGTGAGTTAGCTGAAGTTGTGTCAGGAGTGATGAATGAGAATTGTCCTTGAACTGCATTAGCAGTATCAAGAGGATTTCCAGCTACGTCTGATGTTAGTTGTTGGAATGTTAATTTTCCGCCGCCTGCATTACCTACAGTGAATACTGAGTTAGGATCAGCAGCTTTTGTAACTCTATCCATAGCTTCGTTTAAGCCAGCAGAAGTAGCAAGATCTAAATCGCTTACATCAATTAAAGTTTCGCCAGCGCCTGCTGATAATGTGCTATCTGCATCAACTTTGAATACAAATGTTTGGCTACCAGCTGTGAATTTTGCACCTTCAACAAGTTGAGCTGCAGTGAAAGTAACATCAGTTGAAGCAGGTGTTCCTGCGATTTCACCACTACCTGTTGTGATAATTTGTGCAGCAGCATTAACACCACCAGTTACTGTAGATGTGCCAGTACCAACTGATACTTCGATTGCAGCACCATCATAAGTGTTGTTTGTAGTACCAAGTTCAGGAGCGCTAGTACCTGTACCAGCAACTTGTGTAAATGTTAATTCTGAACCATTAGCAGCAACTGTAAATACAGCACCATTAATTTCAATTTGAGCAGCACCTGCATTAGCACCGCCTGTTTCAGCAGCAACGTCAGCAGCTAAAGCAGCAGCGATATCATTAGCAGATTTAGAACCAGCAGTACCAAGGTCACCAGTAATATCTACTCCACCAACTGATAAAACAAATGTTTGGTTATCAGCTGTAGCATCAGCAAGAACACCATCTAGGTTTACAGTGAATGAAGTTGCTGAAGCACTTGAACCAGCAATACCAGCTACAGTTGTTCCAAAAGTTAGAGCTTGAGGAGCAGTTGTAGGTGTTGTTAGGCTACCGTCAAGTAGGTTGATACCGTTGAAGTTTGTAGTTTCAGCGATTCTGTTGATTTCTTCGTTAAGAGCATTAATTTCTGCTTGAAGATTTGTACGGTCTTCAGTTGCATAAGTACCGTTAGCTGATTGAGTAGCAAGCTCAACCATT
>CAYJGG010000045.1:0-8769 GCA_964369915.1 uncultured Oscillospiraceae bacterium
ATCAAGTGCAAGTCGGGCTCAAGTTCGAATTGTGTCTTGCATCTATATTGGACAGTCATGCCAGTCGAGAGCATTGATATGTAATCCCGTTATAGTTTTTGATATAACGGGATTTTTTTATTACATTTTATACTACACACATTTTGAAAGGCGGTTTTGGATTATGTGAGTAAGGCTAGGTTGATAGTTTTGTTAGAGAATTGTCAACCTTTTATAATATTAATTTAGATTTAGTTGAAATAATTTATGGTGAATGATAGAATAGAAGAAGATGTTTAAAGACAGTAAGGTTTGTTTGGGGGAGTGAAATGGAAATTATATGCCGATAAAAAAATATGATAAAAAAATAATACTGTTAATTGGATTAGTATTAAGCTTAGCTATAATTGTAATAACTACCTCATTAAATTATTATAGCTTTGAAAATGTAATAAAAACAGATAATGTTTTAGAAATAAGTTTAAATGAAGATACAAATGAAATAGAAATTCACACATTAGAATACATATCATTTTTATATGATGTTCGTTATACACTAGATGGCTCTATTCCTACAAGTGATAGCGATATATATACAGCCCCTATATCTTTTAACGTAGATGGTCGTGATGGTGTTTCAGTCAGAGCAGCAGTTTTTAAAGGTGAAAGCTCTACTGAAATATATACAAAAACTATTTTTAGTGGTTTATCTGTATTAAGTGAAGATATGTACACTGTTTGCATAACAACTGAGCCGGATAATCTTTATAGCTATGAAACGGGGATACTCTCTTTTGGAGCAGAAACTCAATCAGAGGCAAATGATTTAGAGCATATTCCTTTATCGCCCACGGGACTTGAAAGAGCAAACTTTTGGGGCAGAGGGATAGAATGGGAGCGTCCAGCCACAGTTGAAATATATGATAGTAGTGGAAATATTCTGCTCTTGCAAGATGCTGGAGTGAGAGTGAGTGGCGGGTATTCAAGAGTTAGAGAAATAAAGAGTTTAAGATTATATCCACGAAATTCATATCAAGATGGATACGGTAAATTCACATTAGATATATTACAGCAAACACAAGATTATCTATATAATGTACCTATAACTAGTTTTGAAAATTTAGATTTGAGAAATGGTGGAGATGACCATGCGGCTACAATGCTAAATGATGCAGTTATAAGAAATTTAGCGAATGACTTTGGATTTCATCCAACAGCAACGGCTGTTCCAGTTATAACATATTTAAATGGAGAGTATTATAATATCCACTGGTTACATCCAGCTTATGACAGCGATAATATAGCAGCTATGACTGGGCTTTTGAATTCTGAAAATGTTGTTGTTATGGAAAATGCTGAAACATCTTTTTTTTCTATAGATTTTCCACACGCTTATGATGAATATCAAGAGGCATTTGAATATTTAACATATTCTGATTTAAATAATGAAGAAAATATACAGGCGTTAGAAACTTTAGTTGATATGGAGAATTTTCTAACGTATTATGCTATAGAAATGTTTGTAAATAACGCCGATTGGCCACAAAACAATTATAAAATTTGGCGATACGAAAATGCTAGCGAAGAAGAAAAACAAAGTAATGAATATGCTGATGGTAGATGGAGATATTTAATCTATGATACAGATGCTAGTTTTAATACTTATGTAGATAATGATGATAATTTTAATAGGTTAATAAATCAGGATTTTAGCCCTACATTAAATAATGTATTAGCTAGTGATTATTATAAAAATCAATTTATTAATATCCTTTGTGATATGATGGCGACTACATTTTCAAGTGAAAATTTATATGATGAATACTGGGAAGCTAAAGATTTAATTGAAGCCGAGATGGCTTATAGAGAAGATAATGATCCCGAAGAGGAATTTTATGGGGAATATTATAGGCAAATAATGTATATAAAGCTAGAAAACTATATTAATATTAGGCAAGAGCAAGTTTTAGTAAATGCTGAAAATTTAATGTCAGCGGTAGGAAGATACACTTTAAATATTAATAATGACACTTTGAATTCTGAAATTCTAGTAAATAAAAGCATAGCTTTACTTCCTAATGAAAATATTTCTTCCACATATTTTTCTAATGTTCCAGTGGAAATTAATTGTAATTTACCGAGTGGCACGAAATTTGTTGCATGGGAAATTAACGGGAATACATACACGACTCAAAATATGGTTATCGATGAAACATATGTAATAGATTCTAAGTGTAATATCACTTTAGTTACTGAAAAAATCAGCAGCGAATTAGAAATTTATTCGATAGATTTTATTGGTTCTCAACGTTATATCGAGGTTATTAATAGAGGAAATACCGATATTTTGACAAAGGGCTACTTTATAACAACTAGCATTGATGAAAGTTTTTATAATTTGCCAGATATAACGCTAAAAGAAGGTGAAATTTTGCGAATATACGCAGAAAACTCTGACTTTACGCCTTTAGGGGAATATAAAGCTAATTTTGATTTAAAGCAGTATAGTATAGTGAATTTATATAATAGTGAAAATTTATTAACTGAAAGTGTTAGTTTGCCTAAAAGCGTAAGTAATCATATTTTAGTAAAAGAGGATACTACAAACAATTTTGTGTTTAAGGAGAATGAATAATGACTAACAATTTAAAAAACGATGTTTTAGTTTTAGATGTTTTTCGTACAGAGCACAAGTATTTAATAACAGCAGTAGAGGCAGCTAAAATACGAGAAATTGTTAAAAGTGTATTAAAAAAAGATTCAAATATAGAGCAACTTAGCTACCTAGTTAGAAGTTTATATTTTGATTCAAGTTTAAATAATGATTTAGCAGATACCGTTAATGGAGAATATAAACGAAAAAAAATACGCTTAAGAATATATGATATAAATAGTGAGTTTGCAAAACTAGAATTAAAACTAAAGGAAGGCTCATTGCAAAATAAAATTTCACTAACTGTGAGTAGAAGTGATGCAATTGAATTAAGCTCGGGGAATTTTAAAATATTATTAAATTATAAGAGCGATAAAGCAATAAAAATATACTCACTTTTAAAATCGGGCTATAAAGCTAAAACTATAGTTGAGTATCAAAGAGAGGCATATGTTTCTAAAATAGGAAATACAAGAGTTACTTTTGATAGGAATATACGGGCAACAGGAGCAAATTTGGATTTATTTTCAGACAAGCTTCCTTTAAAGCCTGTGTCGCTAGATAATAATGTTATATTAGAAATTAAATACGATGGGATGCCTCATCCTTTAATTAATAAATTGTTATCAGGAAAATTAAATTCCAGAACATCATTTAGTAAATACACAAATTCAAGAAGTATAAAAGGAGAAATTTATGAGTAGTAATGATATCTTAGAAAATTATCAGCTAGTACAGCAAAGTTTATCACCAATAGTGATAATAGTAATAATGCTAGTAGCTTTAATGGGGTCGCTTGCGATTTTTTTAGTGTATAAAATCACTTCTAAAGAAAATCTTTATAATCAATCATTTGCAAAAGGAAATGTTTTATTAACATTGATAACTGCGGTTATGATGATTATGATAAGTAGTAATATAGTTATTTCTTTAGGTATGGTTGGCGCACTTTCAATTGTTCGTTTTAGGACTGCGGTAAAAGATGTGCGTGACACGGTTTATGTGTTTTGGTCAGTTGTTTTAGGGCTGAGTGTGGGTAGTCAAAATTACTTACTAGGTTTAATATCAACCTGTTTTATTGGTGTGATTGCTGTGTTATTAAGTATGTATACTTCAAATAGAAAGTATATACTTATACTGCATAGTGATAATAAATCGATTGATGGTATAAAAGATACGGTGTCTATTTACACTAAACAAACTAAACTCCAAAGTTATAGCACTACAGAAGGTGTTTCAGAAATAATATTTGAGTTCTCAATGAAAACTAAAGATGTAAGTATATTATTAGAAAAACTAAAAGAAGATAAAAGCTTAACATATATTAATATTGTTGATAATATTTAATTAAAATAACATAAAGAATATTAAAAAATGTAATAAATAAAAATCAGATGGAAATTAATCCATCTGATTTTTTAATTTTCGTATATTATAAATTATGGAATATTTGCAATACTCATATTTCCTAAAGTTAATTCGCTTGCACCATCTTCTAATTTAAAGTTTATAGTTAACATCGAAGTTTCTGTTTCGCTAGAATACCAATAATATGTTGCCCAAACTCCGTCTTCACCATCTATGTAAACTCCATCGTATCCATTAAAATATTCATTAACAAATCTATCATATGTGATTTCACTTCTTTGCACGGAGTTTGATAGTAAATCAGCATTTACAGCATCATACATTTCTCTTAGTTCAGCCATAGGAGCACGTGCAACATCTACAGAGTTAGCTTCTTCTTCAGTTGTTTCTTCCTCGGCCGTTTCTTCGACTACAACATCTTCTGTTTGTGCATTAGAGCCTTGGATATAGTAGCTAGGGAAAGCTGAATCATACATTTCATCCCAAGGTGTTCCAACTTCACGAAGAATATATTCCATATAGAAAGATTCGCCATCAAAATCATAGTAGTAATAGCCGTCTATTGCGCCATTATATAGATAATGAGAAAAAGTAAGTTCATCGTCTTCACTTAGGTATAGATTATGAACCCAAGCATCATTTACACCAATAATAGGATACATAAAATCAGTATCTAATTCTATGTATGTAGATAAAAATGCACTATTTAAATCATCAACTAAATAGAATTCAAAAAATGCAGTTCCAGTTCCATCTTCATCAATATAGCCTACGATATCAAATGCGCCATTTGAAATAAGAGTAGAATTACCACTATAATCAGAAATTGTTAAAACGCCTTCCCATTGTGATGGTAGTGTGAGTTGTGTTGTTGGTGAAATAAAGTCTGATGGAGCTGTTTCAAGCATGCCATCTAACATATCGCCAATAACACTTTCCTGTGCTTTGATCTCTTCCCAAGAATCGCTACTTTCAAGCGTGAAATGGAAACTTTCGCCTTCAAGAGTTAATGTGAGTGCATCTCCATTTAAAATAAAAGGAATTTCTTCGCCAGTAACTTCGCTTACAAATAACCCTGCATCTTCATCAACTTCAAAGTCTTCGTTAACTTCATTTGCTAAAACAAGTGTTGCGCCACTAGAAGTAAATTCAACATAGCTGTTTTCCATTTCCATTAAGCTGATGTCGGCATAGTTTATCTCTTCGCCAAACATACTTAATGAAGAAAGCATGTATTTGCCAGCAAGTGAGTTTTCACTGCCTCCACCACAAGCTGTGAGCATTACAGTGAAGATTATCATTGCCAAAGTAATAGATAATTTTTTCATTTATATATAGCCTCCTAAAATTTCTAAAACTAATCTAAGTTATAAAGAGTATGCTTTCTAATTTACACTTTTACGGAAGGAAAATTATTAAAATATCGATACAACATAGATTAGTTAGTTTATATTATCTTTTAGAATATAAATTGAAGTTTTCTTTACGTGCGTGATGAATTGCACGCAGAAAACTACAATAACTTAAAGATAATTTATATATTCATTATAACAAATCTAATTATTTATAAAATGTGCCAAATGGCACATTTTTATATTAAAACAGGGTAAAATATAAGTATATGATGTAAATTGATATATAAATCTTAAGATTTAATTAAGATATGTGTAAAAACTTATAAATATTTTAAAATAATATAGCCATTGTATTAAAGATATGATATAATACATTACATAAGCGTAAATGAATATATGTAGCTAACTATAAAAAAATAACAGTATATTGCTTAAGATTAAATTATAAAATATTTTGCCAAAGAAAGGGAATGGTATAGGGATGGAACTTTTAAAACTTACGAATGTCACGAAGAAAATCAAGAATAAGACTATTGTGGATAATGTTAATTTAACTATTAATAGTGGTGAAATTGTTGGATTTCTAGGGCCGAATGGTGCAGGTAAAACTACAACTATTAAAATGGTTATGGGTTTATTTGGAATAACTTCGGGTGATGTTAGAATTTGCGGACATAATGTTGTTACAGATTTTGAATCAGCTATGCAAAATGTTGGGGGGATAGTTGAAAATCCTGATTTATATAAAAGCCTAACAGGACGCCAAAATTTAGAATATTTTGCAAAATTTTACGGAAAAGAAGCTGTTGATAATATAGATTCAGTTGTAGAACTTGTAAAAATGAAAGATAGAATAGATTCAAAAATTAAAACATATTCTCTAGGTATGCGTCAACGTATAGGATTAGCGCAGGCTCTATTACACATGCCTCCTCTTTTAATATTGGATGAGCCTACAAATGGTCTTGATCCTATTGGTATTAAAGAACTGCGTGATATATTAAAAAATCTATCACAAAATGCGGGAACTGGCGTATTTATTTCTTCTCACTTGCTTTCAGAAATGGAATTAATGTGTGATAGAATTTATGTTATTGATAAAGGCGTTATTATAGGCGAAAAAACAATGAACCAAGAAGACGACACCGAAGTTTATCAATACACATTTGTAACAAGCGATAATAAAACAGTTTTAGACACATTTAAAGAAATGGGCGCAAACTGCGACATGCTTCCAGAAGGCGTAAACCTTGTTATGAAAAATGATAATATCCCACAAATCGTTGAAGATTTTGTGGCTAAAGGCATTAAAATATATGCAATAAACAGAGAAAAACGCTCATTAGAACAAGATTTCATCACGATGACAACTGGTTCTAAAGAGCAAATTTCATAGGAAAAGAGGAGGAAATAAAAATGAAGTTTTTAAATCAAGTTAAAGCGGAAATGAAAAATATGTCGCTTTCAAAATTTATAGTTATATCTGCCGTTATATTCTTCCTACTTGTTGTAGCTGTGTTTCCAATCATAGGATACTTCTTTGAACAAAGCTATAATAACTACTACCCTTATGATCAAGAATATATTATTATTGATGGTGTAGAATATAAAAATGATAACACGTTTACTCGTGAATATACTTATTTAGAAAATGAATTAGACTGGATAGAGCAAGTTATGGACGCTGATTCATTAAAACATGCAACTGCCATAGCTGATAGATTGCTAGATTTTTATGCTGAAAATGTTAAATATGCAGTTTTAGATACTAGAGAATACGATTATAGAGAAAATTTATCTTATAGTATGCGCCAAAATGTAATCGATTTATATATTTTACAGCAGCCTGATTTAGCAGACGAAGCTTTAAATATAGGTGCTAGTCACTTTGGATATAGCGAATATCTTGAGGGTGATTATAATGGCGGAGTTATGTATGATTATGGATATGGCTATAGTTCTTCAGTTACAGTAGAGGACGAAGGCGAAGAAACTGAATTTGTTCCGATGACTGAAGAAGAAAAACTAGAGGCTATCGCTGAAATCCAAGCTGAAATGGATAGATTTAATCTAATAATGCAAAATGATGATTATAATTTATATGTAGAAATTCAAAGAGAAGATTATAATGAGCAAATCGAAACTAGCATGGAAAGAATAGAACAGCTAGAAAAAGATATTATTGAAAATCCAGCTCAAGAAGAAAATATTTCAGAAGAAATCAAGCGTTTAAATGAAAACATCCAAATGATAAATGAAATTAATTTGCCACAATTAGATTTTAGATTAGCAAATGGAATTATCGAGGGCGATGGTAGCTGGCAGGATTCAGCTCTTAATGAAATTCAAAATCTTCATTGGAGAATAAGCAATGCAGAAGATGTTTACACAGAGCAAGAATATGAAGAAAATATGTGGATGTCAGAGCAATACGGCACATATCAAGATTATTTAAAAGCAATGGAAGTTGAAAAGCAAGAATATGAAAAAGATTTATTTATTGCTGAAAGTTCATTATCTGCAAATCAGCCTGATATGAGCTTTGTAAATGATGGCGCTCGTAATGTTTTTTATAGTAACTTCTTCCCAACAGGCACAATGCTAGTTACAGTTTTTGCAATACTAGTAGGCGGTTGGTGTTTAGCTAGCGAATTCCAAAATGGTACAGTTAGATTAATGATGATTCGTCCAAGAACAAGATTAAAAGTGCTATTTTCAAGATATTTAGCTGGAATTAGCATTGTGTTTATGCTATTTTTTGCAATCGCAATAGCTCAGCTTATTTATAGCGGTGTAATTGGTGGATTCTCAGATTATCTATATCCAAACTACTCATCAACTGGAACTGTGAATTTCTTTGTTAATGTTATAGCAGATTTCTTTACAGTTTTTGTAAGTGTACTATTCTTATACACAGTTGCATTTATGATTTCAGGCGTTTTAAGAAACACAGCAGTAGCAATTATTATACCAACAGTTATGTATGTTGGGGCGATGGTGGGTATGAATATATTAGCATATCAACCTGCAGTTGATTTCCTAGCTTACACTCCTGCGCCATATCTATTCCTGCAAGATTATATTAATCCATCAGACTATGGATATGTGGCACAATTTATACAAAAAGGTGTGCCAGTGAGTATAGCATTAGGTGTTGCAGTATTAATTATATCTGCAGTTATTTGCATAGCGATAGTATCATATTTCTTCAAAAAACGTGATATAACTAACTAATTAAAAATAAAAGTTTAGTATGAATGATTTTAAATTATTCATACTAAACTTATAAATGAGGAATGGTAATTATATGGAAAATAATTTTTTAAATAATTATAAAAAGAAGGCTGAAGATATTGGGGCTGTTCCAGTTAAAAATGAAACAGTAGAAACTCCAAAGGTTGTAGAAACTCCAAA
>CAYJGG010000045.1:9002-15850 GCA_964369915.1 uncultured Oscillospiraceae bacterium
AGGTTGTAGAAACTCCAAAGGTTGTAGAAACTCCAAAGGTTGTAGAAACTCCAAAGGTTGTAGAAACTCCAAAAGTAGTGGAAACTCCAAAAGTAGTAGAAACGCCAAAAGTTGTAGAAACGCCAAAAGTTGTAGAAACTCCAAAGGTAGTGGAAACGCCAAAGCCTACACAAACAAAAAAGCAAGTTTTTAAAGCGGATGAAGATAAACAGCCAGTTAAAAGCAGAATTATCGAAATAAAAGAAGATAAAGAAGAAGGTATGAATTTTGCTGTTGATAGCGGATTTAGTGCTCCAAAACAATCAAAGCCTAGCTTTATGGCAGATCCAGATGCTCCAAAAAAGAAAAACACAAAATTAATAATATCAGCGGCAGCTGGCGTTTTAGTATTAATTATAATACTGTTTTTTTTACTAGGTGGTGCAAGTGTTCCTAATATGGAAACTTGGGCTTATTCTCAAGCCACAATATGGTCGAATGAGAATGGTGTTTTAATTAATAAAGAAGAGCAATATAGCGACACAGTACCAGCAGGGACTGTTATTAGTCAAAGCCATGAAGAAGGCGAAAAATTAGGCGGAGATGATGTTTTAACTTTAGTTGTATCACTAGGGCCAGATTTAAGCATTATGGTGCCAGTGCCAGATTTAATGAATATGACATTAGATGAAGTCGAGGCGTGGAGCGAAGAAAACTTAATGAGCACAGTTCGTATAACAACAGAGGAAAGCGATACAGTGCCTCAAGGGGAAATGATTGAATATTCTATAAATGATAACACCGTTATAGGAGATGAAATTCGCAGAGATTCACCTTTATATATAACATTCTCAAAAGGCGAGGGCGAAGGTGAGACTGTAAAACTTCCAAACTTTTTAACTATGAGCCTTGATGAAGTGAAAACTTTTGCAACTGATAACAATTTAGTTTTAGAAATTGTTGAAGAATTTAGCGAAACTGTTTTAAAAGGCAATATTATTCGCCAGAATATTAAAGCTACTGAAACTGTTCACGAAGGCGATACAATAATTGTTTATGTTTCAAAAGGCGAAGAAGTTAGAGTTTTAAACTTTAGCAGTTTTTCAAAAGATATGGCAGAAATAGAAGCGCAACAAGCTGGAATTCAACTAATTATTAAAGAAGAATATGTGATGAATATCGATGAAGGTGTGCTTGTTTCTCAATCAAAGCCAGCAGGTAGTTTATTAGAAGATGGCGATTATGTTGAACTCGTTTACTCTTTAGGATATAGGGTTTTAGTTCCATCGTTTGTAGGACAAAATGAAGAGGCTATCAGAACTTGGGTTAATGAATATAACGATAAGGGCGCAGAATTTAAAGTTGAGTCAACTTTTACTGTTTCAAATAAACCTTATGGAACTATATTAGCACAAGAAAAAGCTAATAATACTCAAGACATTGTGGCAACGCTTTATTTTACAATCTCAGAAGGTGGAATAGTGTTTGTTCCGGATTTTGTTAATGAAAATGCAACTGGCTATAATGATATTATAACTCAATCACAGGCGTTAGATATGGCAGATGCAGCAGGAGTTATAGTGGTAATAGAAGAAGTGAAAAATTCAGATGTTAATATATTACCTGGTGAAATTTATTCACAAAGCGTTGCAGCAGCAGAGCAAGTGGAAGAAGATACAGTTATAACTCTTAAAATGCAACCACTAGATGCTCCGATAAAAGCACCTAATTTTATTGGGCAAACTGAATCTACTTTAAGCTCAGTAACTGATTACAGTAAAGTTAAAATCACATTAGTTGAGGGTGAATATTTAGATGATGCATCAAAAAATAAAATTTATGATCAATCGATTCCAGATGGGACAACAATAGCCCAAGGAACGGAAATAATATTAACTTATTATTCTGCAACAGTTCCAGTTACGCCAACACCTTAAATTGAATTTATAAAATATTAAACAGAGAGCTTTTAGCTCTCTGTTTTTTATATTAATATTAAAATAAGATAAAATAAAAAAGCTGTGATTTATTATCACAGCTTTTTTAAAATATTTAATTATTTAGCAGTTTGTTCTGCTGCAGCTTTAAGTTTTTCTTCATGTTCAATCCATGATGGGTGATAACCTTTAGCTTTTTCGATAATATCGATATTATGTTTTTTCTTCATATATTGCCATCTGCCAATGTAGTAAGCGTATGCTAGAGCATATAATACAACAATTGAAATTAATTTATCTGCTGTTAATGTTCTTAGTAGTGAGCTACCCATTATAAATGCGATGATAGCAGCAGCGATACACATAAAGATATTTAATGGTTGTGATAGACGGAACCAAGCGTTTTTAGCTGAATGTGGGAAGATGTAAGGGAATCTTACAATCGGCACATAGAAGATAAAGCCTAGTAATAGTCCTGGGATTGAAACGATACTTAATAAATCACCAACTGGAATTCTAAATAATAATGCTACAACAGCAATTGCAACTGAACCCCATAGAGAAACGTAAGGAACGTTGTATTTATTTAATTTAGCGAATACTGCTGGCCATACGCCGTCACGAGCTGTAACGAAGTGTAGACGAGAGTAAATCATAACAGAACCGTTTAGAGTTGTTAGTGTAGCGAACATAGCTCCAGCGATTAGGAAGAATGTTACCATTGCTGGGCTTAAGAAGCCTTCTGATAGTAGTCCTAAGTTCCAAGCGTCCATTGTTGTAGCCCATGTAGCTGCATCAGCTTCAGCTCCAACTGGTAGAGGACCTGCACTAAATGTTACGAAAGCGATTAAGATGTAGATAAGAGCAACGATACCTGTTCCCACGAAGAATGAGAAAGGAATTGCAAAACCTGGGTTTTCAATTTCATCTGCGAATGATGCAACGATAGCACCACCTTGTAATGCGTAGTTAACAAAAGCAATTGCAGACCACATTGTAGCGAATTCAAATGTTGGAACTAAGAAATCTGTAACAGGAACTAGAGCAACGTTTGTAAATCCACCGAAAATGTAAACGCCAAGAGCAACCATTAGAATTACAACGATTACTGATTGGATATTACCTGCCATTTTAGCACCCAGTGTTCCTAGAGCACCAAAGATAATTGCTGTTATAATAGCAACAATCATTATAAATGTTGCATTACCAACATTACCTGTTAATTGAGCAAAATATGTAGCGAAAGTTGTTGTCATAACTGCAATATTAAGTGTACCAATTAATGAGTTGATTGATTGGATATAACCTACTGCAGGATGGAAAAATTTTGCAACATACATGTAAGATGAACCAGAAGCTGGTAGTGATGATTGCATAAATAGAGATGGTAGTGTTCTAAAGAATACAAAGAATGTAGCTAGAACTAAAGCCCAACCAATTTGATCTCCAACAACACCGATACCTCTTGGAATTGATGTAAATACACCAGAACCGATAACTGAACCGATAGCCATCATGATACAACCGAATAACGTCATTTTAGTTGACTTGTTTGTTTGTTTACTTGACATAATATTTCTCCTTTTAAATTTTATTTAAAGCTTAATAAGCATAGCTTTTTTCGATTTTCCAAAGTTCTTCTTGCATAGCATCAAGATGTTCTTTAGTGTAAATACCAGGAACACCGCCTGTATGTAAAAATACTGCTGAAGATCCTTTTGGAATTACTTCACCTTTTTCAACTAAATCTAAAAAAGATGCAAAAGATTTACCTGTGTAGCATGGATCTGTTAATATACCCTCAGCGCTAGCTAAACGGTACATAACTTTTCTTGTTTCTTCATCAGGAACATTGTATCCAGGTCCAACATGATCATTACAAGTGTAGTGTAAATCTTCTAAAGTAACAGTTACACCCATATCAAATTTTTCGCTAGTTTGATTTGCAAAATCAACAATTCCTTGCATTTCTTTGTCTGATTTTTTTGAAATGTTTGCTGAAATGATTTTAAATGGTGCGTTGTGGTATTTTGCACCTAGTAGTAATCCAGAAAGAGTACCACCTGAGCCATTACCAACTACTAAGTAGTCGATTTTTATGTTTTGAGTTTTCATTTGCTCCATAACCTCTTCAACACAATCAACATAACCTAGAACGCCTTCTAATGTGTGACCGCCAATTGGTAAATCATAAACTTTTTCACCATTAGCTTCATATTTATCAACAACCTCTTTAACCCACCCATTTTTGATTTCTTTATATTCTTTAACTTGAACATCAAATGGTTTGTCTTTATTTTCAGAAAGGTATCTGCTCATATCACTGTAATAAATATCAGCGCCCATCATTCTATCTAAAACTTGATTTCCTGACATATAATCGCTAGGCTTACCTAGTAAAAATAATATGCATTTTAATCCGTATTTAGCACAAGCCGCAGCGGTTAATCTACCATGATTTGTTTGTGGACCACCTTGTGTTAGAATAGTTGTGTAGCCATTGTCTAAACAATATTTAACAACATAGTCTAGTTTTCTTAGTTTATTACCCCCCATTGCAAAACCAGTCATGTCGTCTCTTTTGATGTATAAATCACCAAGGCCAACTTGCTTAGTTAAGTTCTCCATTTTATGAAGTGGAGTAGGAAGTATCGCTGTTTGAACTTTTTCAATCTTTTTCAAAATTAAAACCCTCCTTTATTTGAATATTTGTTTTGTTACCATTATGTTACCATTTAATTTATTCATAAAACATACACAATTCAGTATAAAAACCACACTTTTCCGTAAAAAAGCCATACTGAGTAAAAATAATAATCGTATTTTTGTGCAATTTGCACAAGAATATAATTTTTTCATATAAATATGAAAAAAATAAAAAATAAAAAAGCACTGTAAGTTTTTAAACTTACAGCGCCTTTGCTGTTTCTAAAATACTATACCACTAAAAAAAATAATTGTCAATTATTAATTTCAAAAATGTAAATTTAATGAATTATGGATTTCTTCCTAGTGTTTTTTTGTAAGTTGTTCTAAAATGGGCTCCCGATGAGTAGCCTAGCATTTCGGCTATTGTATCAATAGAGTATTTCTTTTGTCTTATATACTGTTCAGCAATTCCGATTTTATATTGAGTTAAAAATTTTGCAGGTGAAGTGTGGACAGCTTTTTGAAAAGATTTTGATAATAAACTATCGCTAACGCCAAGATCTTTTGCTATATCTGATAATTTAATAGGGGAAGATAAATTTTCATCTGTGTACCTTATTGCTTGATGAACTAAATTTAATAATTCTTTTTCGTTTCCAAGTGTTGGTAAACCGTCAATTCTTGCAGACATAATATCTGTTAATACACTTAAAAGGCAAAGTTTTATCATAAAAGCATTACCAGGACGCTTTTCTTTAACCATTGAATTTAATTTTTCAAATTGATATTGATATGATTTTCTACTTACTTCATCAAAAAGATTATTTTCTTGCATTGTTAAATGTTGTTCTAATTTATATCTTTGGGCAAAAGGATATACATCAAAAAATATATAGCTATACTCTAAAGGCTCATCTCCAATTGAGGTTGCAGAGTAAACTTCAAATGGTGAATAAATAAGAATAGAGCCAGTTGGAAAAAAGAAATCTTTATCACGATAAGTGACTTTTGCAGAGCCTTTTTTAATATAAGTTAGTTGAAAAGATGATGTGATAAATTCTTTTAAACCCTTAACATTTGTTTCGCTCCAATTGCCATATCCAATGATATTAATTTCTGTTGTTTCAAAATAGGTGGACATTTCATCTACTTGGATCTTAGTTACATAATCACTGAAATTTAAATGCATAATATTTTTATCTCCTTATAAAATTGTTACTGAATAATATAAATAAAAAAATATCGCTATCCTGATTAATTCTAGCATAATAAAATTATATTTGCAAGATAGGGCTACTAACATTATATAAAATAAAAAAAGCAAAAGAATCATTCTTTTGCTTTTAATTTTATGTATTAACCAACTAATAAGCTTAAAAATGTTGAGAATACGAGTAAAATAATAATAGAAATTGGCACACATAATAGTAATGCCCTTGCTAAATTTTGCTTGCTTGGATTTGTTGTGCTTGAAAGCGCCCAATAAACTAAAGCCGCAATATTAATACAAGGAATAAACATTAAAAATATTGATAGCAGCCAATCGCCAAAAGTTACAGGTGGTACTGGCGGAGCTTGATTATAATGCGGATTTGGGATATATGGAATGTTATTTTGAGTGCTTTGATTTGAATAAGTTCCTTCGCTTGAATGAGTGCTTTGATTTTGGTAGTATTCCGCATTATCATTTTGACGAGGAGGCATATAACTTTCCTTGTTATTTTCTGATTGATATGTTTCGTATGGTCTTTGTTTTTGCTGTGAATTAAATTCTGGGTTTTGATTATATGAATTGTTATTATAAGAACCGTTTGAATTATAATTATTATTTTGATCCATAATATTTTCCTTTCAATTACATAAATTATTTCATACAAAAATTATACCATAAATACAGATAAAATCAAGATTATTTATATAATAAACATATTTAACGATGTTTTATGTAATCGCTTTAGCGATTTGACTGCAATACATCACGCAGTCAAATAAAACTCGAGTAAATAATCTAAACGAAGTGAAGATTATTTATATTATCTTTGGATAATATAAATCGAAGTTTTCTTTGCGTGCATTAAGTATCGCACGCAGTTTACCTAATAAAGTAAACACAGAAAACTACAATAATGTAAAGATTATTTATATTCTCTTTGAGAATATAAATCGAAGTTTTCTTTGCGTGCATTAAGTATCGCACGCAGTTTACTTAATAAAGTAAACACAGAAAACTACAATAATGTAAAGATTATTTATATTATTTCCAATAAAAAAAACTAATAATAT
>CAYJGG010000046.1:0-15646 GCA_964369915.1 uncultured Oscillospiraceae bacterium
CGGTCTCCCACTAGAGCCTAAATCTAGCGCGTCTGCCAATTCCGCCACATCCGCAACTTACTTTGCAAAAACAGTTAGGCTACTTAATATTTTAAGCATTATGTTATCTTTGCAACGTTAGTTATTATATAACATATTCTCCTTAATGTCAACACTTTTTTCTATTTATTTTTTAATTTTTTCTTTAACTTTTTGAGCTGAAAGAAGTATCGCTGCTCTTGCTGTTTCAAAAACAGGTCCACCTTGCATATATGCTATGTAAGGCTCTCTTATTGGCGCATCACATGAAAGCTCTAAAGAGCCTCCCATAATAAATGTTCCCGCTGCCATAATTACCTCGGTATCATATCCTGGCATCGCCCAAGGCTCTGGAGTTACATAACTATCAATAGGCGATGCTGATTGAATGGCTTGAGCTATTGCTATAACATTTTCTGGAGTTTTTGCTGTTATTGAAGTTACTATATCATTTCTTTCTTCAAAATATCTTGGCTCTGTTTCAAATCCTAAGTTTTCATATATACAAGAAGAGTAAACACTTGATTTTAATGCATTTGCTGTTGTCATTGGAGCCATATAAATCCCTAGATACAAATCTCTCAATACATCTAGCGTACAGCCCACTTCTCTACCTGTTCCAGGGTTTGTAAGTCTATGTGCGCATAGTTCAACTAAATCACTTCTGCCGGCAATATATCCCCCTGTTGGTGCTATTCCACCACCAGGATTTTTAATTAATGAGCCTGCTATTATATCTACGCCCACTTCAATAGGCTCTTTAGTTTGTGTAAACTCTCCATAACAGTTATCCACCATTACAATAATATCTTTATTTACTTCTTTTGCTATTTTTGTTATTTCTTCGATTTGCTCAATAGTTAATGCTTTTCTTTTCGCATAACCTCTACTTCTTTGTATATAGCACATTTTTGCATTTTTTGCTTTTATTTTAATTTCTTCTAAGTTTACATCTTTTTCGTTTAGCATATCTATTTGCTCATATTTAATACCAAACTCAATTAAAGAACCATAATTACTTTCTTTTATACCAACAACCTTGTGTAAAGTATCATAAGGCGTACCTGTAACGCAAAGCATAGTATCACCTGGGCGCAATAAACCAAATAATGCAACTGTTAATGTGTGAGTGCCAGACATAAAATTATATCTACATAAAGCGTCTTCGGCTTTCATAATTTTAGCAAACAGCTTATCCAAACCATCTCTACCTTTATCATCATATCCGTAACCAGTTGTTCCAACTAAATGCTGAGATGAAATTTTTTCACTCATAAAAGCAGACAACACCTTTAATTGATTAAATCTTGATATCTCATCTATTTTTAAAAATTGGTCTTTGCAAAGCTCAATAACCTTTTTATCAAGCTCTTGTATTTCATTTGAAATATTAAAAAATTGTTCTATCATTTTCTTTTCCTTTTAATTTTATCTTTTATATTATATATTATTTTAAATTATTTACAAGCTCTTTAAAATGATTTCCTCTCACTTCAAAATTTTCATACATATCAAAGCTAGCAGAGGCAGGAGACAAAATCGCTATATCGCCTTTTTGCGTTTTTTCTTTTAAAATATCAACTGCTTCTTTCATATCATTTGCTCTAATAATTTCTAAATCATTTTTATTATAATTTTTATGATTTTTAACTACTTCTTCTATTAAAGGAGCTGTTTGCCCTATTGTCACCATTAATTTAACTTTATTTATAATATGCTTAGCTAAAGGCTGATAAGATATTTTTTTATCATATCCCCCTGCTATTATACAAACTTTTTTATCAAAGCTATTAAGTCCTGCTATTGTTCTAGTTGGGCTTGTTCCGATAGAATCATTATACCATAAAACTCCGTCTAGTTCTCTAACTGGCTCTATTCTATGTTCAACGCCTTTAAAATTTATAGCGATATCACGCATATTTTCTATAGATACATCACCTTTAACAGCACAACATGCCGCTAGTATATTCTCTAAATTATGCTCCCCACGAAGACCAACATCATTTTTACTAACTATAATCTCATCATCTAAAACTAAAAAGCCATTATCGTTTATATATCCGCCTTTTTCTAATTTTTCAAATCTTGTGAAATAAACAGTTTCGCCTTTGACTTCGCTAATCATATCTCTTGATATTTCATTATTATACCCTAAAACAGTTTTTGAATTTTCATCTTGATTTAAAAATATATTCTTTTTCGCTTGTATATATTCATTCATATCTTTATGATAATCTAAATGATTTGGCGTAACATTTGTCACGACAGCTACATCAACTTTTTCATGCATAGAAATTAATTGGAAACTTGACAATTCCACAACTGCAATATCATCTTTTTTAACATTATCTATTCTTTCTAATAAAGGATAACCAATATTGCCGCCTAAATGAACAGTTTTCCCTTCTTTTTTAAGCATAGATGCAACTAAACTAGTTGTGGTAGTTTTTCCATCTGAGCCTGTAATTGCGTATATTTTACAAGGGCAAAGTTGTAAAAACAGTTCTATCTCACTTAAAACTAAGCTCCCTTTTAAAATTTCACTTTGCAGTATTTCATTATTATAATTAAACCCAGGAGTACGCATAATTAAATCTTGATTTTCAATTCCGTCAAGATAATTATCACCTAAAGATAAATTAACATTCAAATCAATTAGTTTATCTTTAAATTCTCCCATATCTTCTATTTTCTTTTTATCACATAAAGTTACTTTTGCGCCTTTATTTGAGAAAATTTCGATTAAAGTTTTATGGCTTATTCCAGCTCCAATAAATGCAACTCTTTTTCCTTTAAGCCATGTATAAAATTCATCTTTATTTAAAAATTTATTCATTTTAAATTTCCTTTGCGTATTTTTTAATTTTTTATAGTATATATATCTATTATAATATTATAGCATTAATTAATCAACTATATGTGCAAAATGCAGTTAAATTTATTATTAACAAATAAATGCTTGATAAAACTCATGAATTTATGGTATATTACAGAGTATAAATATTCTATTTATTATGGCTTAAAGGGAAAGGAATTGACTTTATATGAAAACAATTTTTACAGAAAATTTTGGTACTAAGGTATTCAATGATAAACTAATGAAAGAACGTCTTTCAAATAACACATACGAGTCTTTAAGAAAAGTCCGTGACGAAGGAATGATTTGGGATCAAGCTGTGGCTGATGAAGTGGCGAATGCCATTAGAACATGGGCTATGGAGCTTGGTGCAACTCACTTTGTTCACTGGTTTTCTCCTTTAACAGGTGTAAATAGTGGTCGTCATGATAGCTTTTTAGATGGCACTACTGAAGAAGGTGCTCCTGTTATAAGTTTTTCTGGAAAAATGCTAACTCGTGGTGAGAGTGATGCTTCTAGTTTTCCATCTGGTGGTATCCGTTCAACTTTTGAAGCTAGAGGATACACTATCTGGGATGCAACTAGCCCTTGCTATGTTGTTGGAACAACTTTATATATCCCAACTGCTTTCGCAGCCTTTACTGGCGAAGCGTTAGATCAAAAAACACCTCTTTTAAGAACAAATCAAGCTGTTAATAAACAAACTCTAAGAGTTTTACATGCTTTAGGATATAATGATGTTAAATGGGTAAAACCAACACTTGGCGCAGAGCAAGAATATTTCTTAGTTGATAAAGCTATGTTTGATAAAAGGCTAGATTTAAAAATAGCTGGAAGAACTATTTTTGGCGCTATGCCATCAAAAGGTCAAGAATTAGAAGACCATTACTACGGAAGCACTCAAGGTAAAGTTCGTGAGTTTATGCGTGATGTTGATAAACAACTTTGGGAACTTGGCGTTCCATCAAAAACTGAGCATAACGAAGTTGCCCCTGGGCAATTTGAAATTGCTTGCGTTTATTCAACTGTTAATGTTACTTGTGATCATAATCAAATTGTTATGGATACATTAAGAAAAACAGCTTTAAGACATGATATGGCTTGCCTATTAAATGAAAAGCCATTTGCTGGAATAAACGGTAGTGGTAAACATAACAACTATTCACTTTCAACAAGCACTGGTGTAAATCTTTTAAATCCTGGTAAAAACCCAAGCACAAATATTCCTTTTTTAATCACTTTAGCTGCGTTTTTAAAAGGTGTTGATGAGCATGCTGATTTAATTCGTTTATCTGCTGCTGTCGCTGCAAATGATCATAGACTCGGCGCTAGCGAAGCTCCTCCTGCCATAATTTCAATGTATCTTGGCGAAGCTTTAGAACACGTTTTAGAAGGAATCGGCAAAGACGAAGAAGAAGAGCAAGCAGGAAAAGATTTGCTATTAGGAGCAAAAAGTTTGCCTCTATTACAACTTGATGAAAATGATAGAAACCGTACTTCTCCTTTCGCTTTCACTGGCTCAAAATTCGAATTTAGAATGGTTGGCTCAACTCAAGCTTTAGGATTTGTTAACACTATTATCAATGCTTGTGTTGCAATTAGTATGAGAGAATTTGCAAGAGAGCTTGAAGCAGCTGAAAATCCAAAGGAAAAAGCATTAGAAATCGTCTCAAACGTTTATAATAAGCATAAAAGAATTATTTTTAATGGTAATGGATATTCACAGGAATGGGTTGAAGAAGCTCAAAGAAGAGGACTTCCAAATCTTGATTCAACTATTAAAGCAATTCCAGCTATTATAAAACCAGAAAATATCGCATTCTTAAAAAGAGCAAAAGCTTTAACAGAAGTTGAGTGCCATGCAAGATATGAAATAATGTTTGAAACTTATGTTAAAACAATTAATATCGAATTAAATGTTGCTAGAGAAATGCTTTCACAGGAAATCGTTCCTGCTGCAATTAAGTATCTAGGAGAGCTTTCTAAAGCAAACTACTATCTAGCAAAAACTAACACTTCTAATAAAACTGCGCTTGATGCTCAAAATGCATTAGCTAAAACTGTAGATTCACTGCACGAACAATGTATTTCCTTAAGAGAAGGTCATGCTCAGGCAATGGCTATTGATAAAATAGAAGATAAGGCTGCAAAATTATTTGATTTATCAAGAAATAATCTAGCTGCTTTAAGAAAAGAAGTTGACGCATTAGAACAAATTATGCCAAAAGACACTTGGCCAATGCCATCATACACAGATTTATTATTCTCATTATAATTTAATTTTAAAAACCGAGTATACTATGCTCGGTTTTTTGTTATATTATTGTTTTTTTATTAACTTGTTTTAGATTTATATTTATGTTATAATTTTCTATGATTATTTTAGAAAGGACGAATATGAATGAAACGTTTTTTTTCGCTACTTATTATAATTTTAATAACATTTTCTTTAACTGCGTGTTCTTCAGGTGGAATAAGTACTTTCACTATGCCTTTTTCAGATATGCCCCGAAATTTAGATCCTCAAGTGGCTAGCAGTGAAAGTGAGATATTTATTATCACTAACACCTATGATGGTTTATTTGAAATAATTGATGGAGCTGTTCAAAATAATCTTGCCGAGGATTACGATGTTTCAAATGATGGTAAAACATATACTTTCTATTTAAAGCAAGATAGTGTTTACTCTTATTCTGATAGCAGCACTACCTCTTTTAATGGAGTTAGTGTGACTGCTCATGATTTTGTTTTTGCTTTTCAAAGACTTTTAGATCCTTCAACATCTTCACCTTATGCAAAAGATTTTTTAAATATAATTAATGCAAAAGAAATATATCTTAACACAAAAGAGCCTTCCACTTTAGGCGTAACTGCTTTAGATGATTACACTTTAGAAATCAATCTTGAAGATGCAGATTTTAACTTTATTTCAAAATTAGTTTCAACTGCAACAATGCCTTGTAATGAAGAGTTCTTTTATTATACTAAAGGTGCTTACGGACTTACTGTGGAAGATATACTCTCAAACGGACCTTTTAGACTGAATTACATAAGTCAAGACGAGGAGGCCGTTACAATATTAAGAGTTAGAGAAGATTTCTCAAACAATATAGATAGAATTCGTATTTCCATTGATTCTGCAAGTGATGTAAAAAACAGCTATATCCAAGATTCTATTAGCGGATATTTTTCTTTTGATGATGCGAGTGCTGATTTAACTTTAACAGATGAAGTTGCTATTTCATCTTCTAATTCAAGTTTAGCTTTTAATTTATACGATGAAACTTTTTCAAATGAAAATATTAGAAAAGCATTAAGCTATTATGCATATGCTTATCAAAATTCAGGAGCTAATTTAGATTTATTAACACCTAGTTTTTCTATATTCCCTGTAGACATGGTTTTTTATGATTATCCAATAAATGAGCAGATCCCAAGTGTAATGCCAGATTATCTCTCAGAAAATCCAAAAGATTTATTATTAAATGGATATAATGAACTTAATATATCAGCTATTCCTAGTAAAACTATTTTAATTCCTAGTGATAGTAAATACACTGAAATTTATGAAAATATACATCAGTTATGGCAAAAAGAGTTGAATGTATTTTTCACAGTTGAAATGATTCCTACTGCTGAAATAATTTCAAGAGTTGACTCAGGTGATTTTGATATTGCTTTTTCATTATTCACTTCTAGCGAAAACAATCCATTTTCAACTATAAAAGAATTTTCTGATTATAATGAAAATTATGCAAGCCTTGATAACACAACTAATCTTGATATAATGATTAGAAATATAACATTATCTCAAAGTGATATTATAAACGATGCTCTAATCGCTCCTATCGCCTATGAATACACTTATTTTTATCATAAAGATTACTTTGATAATATATATGTAGATCCTTTTGGCTACACTGTTAATTTAAAATATGCATCAGCTAATTAAATTTAAAAGACTTATAGAATTTCTATAAGTCTTTTTCTATTTAGATAACCCTCTAAATACTTGTTGACAAATTATATATAATATGCTATATTCAATTTAGATAAACATCTAAATAGATAAGGAGTCACTAAATGGGATTTCAAGAAACACTTAAAGCATTGTCTGATCCAATAAGAAGAGATATTTTATTTTTATTAAAAGATAAAAAACTATCGGCTGGCGAAATTACTGGAAGTTTTAATTTAACTGGTGCTACTATCTCTCATCATTTAAAAATATTAAAAAACGCTGATCTTATATTTGAAGAAAGACATAAAAACTTTATTTATTATCAATTAAACACTAGTGTTTTTGAAGAAGTTATGCTTTGGATAACACAATTAACAGGAGGAAATGAAGATGAAAAAGATAACTAAACTTGAAACGATACTAAGCATTAGTTTATGCTTTACACCTATTATTTTAGGATTATATCTTTGGAATGATTTGCCTGATTTAATTGCCTCTCATTTTAATTTTTCAGGAGAAATTGATGGGTATTTAAGTAAATTTTCAATGGTTATTTCTATTCCTATTTTATTAGCTTTATTAAATTTATTTTTATTAAACAAAATGAAAAAAGAAATAAAATACACTCCTCATATTACAATTTGGCTAATTCCAGTTATTGTAAATTTTATATTTCCTTTATCATATTTTGTATCCTTAGGTTTTGATTTTAATATTAATCAAGTATTATTTATTTCTATATCTATGCTTTATATTATAATAGGAAATTATCTTCCAAAATACAGACATAATTACTATGTTGGTATTCGTATTCCAACAACATTAAAAAGCGAAGAAAACTGGAACTATACTCATAGAAAATCAGGACCTGTTTTTGTAATTGCTGGCTTTATCTCCTTAATTTTCGGATTTTTACAACTTTATAGTTTCGTTGGAATTATATTAATATCAGCATTAATTTTATCAACCTCTTTTTCAATTATATATTGGAAAAAACACAAAAGTTAAAAGGAAGGAATTTCTTATGAAAAAAATATTTTTTAGTTTACTATTATTATCTGCAGTTTTATTAATTGGCTGTTCTGCAAGCGAAGAAGAAACTGTAAAAACTTCTCCTGTAAACGATGAAGTGCAAACTCAGTTAAAAGAAATTTCAGCAAATCTTCGTGATGATGCTGTGGCTTTTGAATTTGATTATTTATATGAAATAGCCTCAGACACTTTTACAAACGCAATAGATAAAGAAACTTTATCATCGGCTGTAAAAGAGAGTGTTGTAGTCGCTGGAGAATTTATTGAAACTGAAAAAACAGAAATTACTCAAAGCGGTGATTATATTGCTGTTATTGAATATCTAAAATATGAAAATACAGGCGTTATCTTTATTTTCACTTTTAATAAAGATAATAAAATAGAAGGCTTTAATATTAATTACTACACATTAGAAGAAAAAACTATCGTTTTAAATGAAAGTTTATCTGAAAAAGAGATGAATATTGTAACTGGTGATTATTCTTTGCCTGCAATACTAACTCAAAATAAAGAAACTGAAAATAAAAGCGCTATTTTACTAGTTCACGGTTCTGGGCCTAATGATATGAACGAAACGGCTTTAGGAACAAGTATTTTTAAAGATATGGCTTATAATCTTCCTTTAATGGGAGTTGACGTTTTAAGATATGATAAGCGAACATTCGTTTATAAAGAAAATATTTCTCCTAATGGCGATGAGTATTTTACTGTTAATGATGAAGTTATACAGGATGCCTTATCTGCTGCAAAATTATTAAAAGAAGAAGGATATGAAAACATCTATCTTGTAGGGCATAGCTTAGGCGGAATGTTAGGCCCTAGAATTATAACCCAGGAGCCAGAACTTTTCACTGGTTTTATATCATTAGCTGGCAGCCCTAACACTCTTAGCGATATTATTATAAATCAAAATAATATGCTTATAGAAAATTTATCGGGCTCAGAAAAAGAAACAGCTTTGCAATTAGTTAATACTGAAATTGAAAAGCTTGAAAATATAGATAATTTAAGTGAAGAAGAATTATTAGAAACAACTATATTTAATTTTTCTGCTTACTATATAAAAGAAATGAACTCTTACGACACTTTAACGCTTACAAAAAACTTAGACATTCCTATTTTAATTATGCAAGGTAGCGAAGATTTCCAAGTGACTGTTGATTTTGATTACTCTATTTGGCAAACTGGACTTTTGGGATATGATAACGTGCAGTTTATACTATATGATGGCTTAACTCACCTATTCACAAAATCTCCTGAAAACGCAACCAATACTATATCTGATTATTCACTACCAGCTAATATAGAAACTGAAGTTTTAGAAGATATTGCTAAATTTGTTAATGATACTCAAAATTAAATAATAAAAAACACTACGAAATCGTAGTGTTTTTTTATTTAATCATTTTTTAAAGTTTGCTCATATAAAAACCTATGATAATATTTTAATTTTGCAAATTTTAATATTTTTTGCATAAAAATCCCGTCGTAGCCACCACCTAAAACTCCAACTAATGGCATACCTTGAATAAATTTTGAAATTAATAGTTTTTGACAAAGTATATTAGAAGTGTTGTCTATTTCTTTATAAATAAAATATTTTTTATATTCATTTTCATTTCGAATTAGTTTATCTAATTTCATATTACTATTAATAATACTTTCATCTTCTAAAAGCGCTGTTTGAATAATATATAAAATAAATATTTTTTCTTTATCAGTTTTATAATCAAATCCAAACGATAACGCAATTTCATAAATAGCTTTTAAAATTTGAGCTAGAAATAATGGAATATCCATAGGTCCAATACCTAAAACGCCAAACCCTGCCCCTTTAATTGTAGAAGTTAAAATATTAATATTAGATTTATTGTTTGAATTATTATTTATATTTTTTAAATCGCTTTTACTTTCTAGTGTTTCGCTATATTTATTATATTCTTTTAAAATCTTTTCTTTAGAATATGATTTTTCAATTAAATTAACTCCTTTTAAAAAGACAATATCAAACGCTGTTAAAAATGCTTTTTGCAGTGTTATTTCGAGTTTTTGCGGCACTTTTTCTTTAATTTGATTTAGCAGTTTAATGTCTAAAGGTTTCATTGCTGATTTAATAAATTTATTTTCTTTATTAATTGTTTTAACTAATTCCTTTTGCTTATTCACTTTCATAAATTGCCTCTTATTTTAAGAAATAATACTATCTACATTAAATGGCGACACATCAAAATCAACAGTACCATCAACGGCAATTCGTGTTCCTTCTGGAAGCATAACATTATCAAAGAAATTATCATCAGCAGTTAATATTACTTCAAAATCAGAAATAATATAGCCATCTGGATAATCTATTTGCACTAAAACATCATCTAAATCATAGCTTATAATGTCGTATGTATTTGCAAGAAAATCTCTTTCCACAACTACTTCTTCATCAGAAACAGTATAATAATAAAATTCTTCATTTTTTAAAACTTCATCTAAAAAAGTAAGATACTGATGATTAGTTGAATACAATGTAAACCCATATCCACCTATGTATTGAAAAATATCTCCATCACTAAGTGATATATTCATTTCTTTCTCAATTTCTAAATCTTTGCCATTTATTTTAATGCTAAGTGGCATACCATTAATCTGAGCATTTTCAACAGCTAGTTCATAATCACCCTCTGGGATATCAAGGCCTACTATATGAGTTCCTTGATAATATCTAACATTATATATCTCACTATCATTATAAGAATTCATAAAATCATATTCACTTTGCCAATAAGCTTCACCATTTAGATTCCCCGTATCTGGCAATTCTATATCTTCTAAAATTTCATCAAAATTATTTTGATTATTCTCATTGTAGTTTTCTATGTTTTCCATTACCTGACTATAATCGTAATCCGGCTCTGGCTGTACTGGCTCTGGATAGCTATTTCCCTCAAAAGCATCAATAGCCAATACAATTCCTATTGATATAAGGCTAAAAATAAGTTTATTTTTATTAAACTTAGGTTTATTTGAAGTATTAAAACTTGGTCTGCTTTTATTATTAGTAAATTGCTTATTATAGCTTTGTTTTTCTTTTTTACTATTTTTTGCTTCATCTTGATAAAACTTATTTTCAAAAGCATTATTTCCTATACTTTGGCTACTATCTCCTGTACGCATACCGCAATTTGGACAGGTGTTTCCAATAACGGTTGTGCTACATAATGTGCATTTTTTCATATTTCCCCTTTTTATCTATATATCCTATATCCTTTAATTACTGTCTACCCTCTTTAACGCCTTTTGCTAATAAAACTCCAAATGCAGTTTTAAATATAATTTTAATATCATTAACTAGGCTAATGTTTTTTACATAATCTCCATCATATTTTGCTTTTACTGGAATTGGCAGTTCATCTCTTCCCATAATTTGAGCAAGGCCTGTTAGCCCTGGTCGCACATCATTTGCTTTATAAATATCTCTTTCATTTATTAAATCATCTTGATTCCATAAAGCAGGTCTTGGTCCTACAATACTCATTTCGCCTTTTAAAATATTGATTATTTGCGGTAGTTCATCAAGGCTTGACTTTCTTAAAAATTTACCTATTGGTGTAATTAAATTTTCTGGATTTTTTAATAAATGCGTTGGAACATCTTTAGGTGTATCTGAATACATTGTTCTAAATTTTAATATATTAAAGTGCGTTTTATTTTTACCAATTCTTTTTTGTGTAAATAAAATATTTCCTTTTGAATCAATTTTTATTAATAAAGAAACTATTATAAACACTGGCGATAAAATAACTAATGCAATAAAACTTAAAATAATATCAAATATTCGTTTAAACAAAAGTTTATACATAAAATGTTCCTTTCTTTTTAGTATGTTGTGTAGTCTACTGCATTATGATTAAACGTTGGCACTATTTCTTTTAATGTTTCCAATAACTTCTCTCTATCATTACTATTGGCAATCTTTTTTAATTCTAATAAACTTCCAAAGAATTTTTCTTCATTCATTTTTAAAGGTGAGCCGATATAAATCTTTTTATTAAAAGTTGTTCTAACGCTTTCTTCATCTTGCAAAAGTTCTTCGAACAATTTTTCGCCTGGTCTTAATCCTGTGAAAACTATATCTATATCTTTATAAGGAATAGCTCCCGACATTTTTATTAAATTTTCAGCTAAAGTAACTATTTTAACAGGCTCTCCCATATCTAAAACGAATATATCTCCGCCTGTATCACCCATAGCACCTGCTTCTAAAACAAGGCTAACTGCTTCTGGGATAGTCATAAAATATCTAACGATATCTTGGTGAGTAACTGTTATTGGTCCGCCTTCTGCTAATTGATCTTTAAATAAAGGTAGCACCGAACCATTACTCCCTAAAACATTACCAAATCTAACTGCAACAAACTTTGTGTGCTTTGCATCCACTGCTATATTTTGAACAATCATTTCGCAAATTCTTTTTGTTGCTCCCATAACATTAGTTGGATTAACAGCTTTGTCTGTTGAAATTAAAACAAATTTTTCTGATTTGAATTTTTCTGCAGCTAAAGCACAATTATACGTTCCAAAGATATTATTTTTAACAGCTTCTTCTGGCGCATCTTCCATTAAAGGCACATGTTTATGTGCAGCTGCATGGAAGATAACCTGTGGTGAAAATTCACGGAATAAATCATCTATCTTCTTTTGATCACGCACTGAGGCAATTCTTACACTTAAATTTAAGTTATCTTTATATTTTCTAATTAACTCTTGTTGTATAGCATATGCTGAATTTTCATAAATATCTATAATAACAAGGTGTTTTGGTTTTAAAGAGGCAATTTGCCTACATAATTCGCTACCAATAGAACCACCGCCACCTGTTACAAACACTACTTTATCTTTAACTAAAAGCGTTGATTCTTCTGCTAAGATTATAGGCTCTCTTCCTAATAAATCCTCAACTTTAATATCTGTAATCCTTGAGGCAATATCTCCGCCATCAGAAATTAGTTTTGATATATCTGGCAATGTTCTTATATTGCAATTTGTTTGAGTACAAACATCAAGAATTCTTTTTCTACTGTTTGCATCTAATGTTGGAATAGCGATAAGAATAGTGTTTATGTTGCATTGCTCAACTAGAGCTGGAATATCCTCAACTGTTCCCATAACATCAACGCCTATAATTGTTCTGCCTATTTTATCTTTATCATCGTCAACAGCACAAACTATATTCATTTCTGAATAAGGATTTTTATGAATTTCATGAAGTAAGGTTGATGCTGCATCTCCAGCTCCAACTATTAATACACGTTTTGTTTTATAGCCAGAATTTGAAATTTTTGTGTTTCGATACATACGATAAGTTAAACGTGTATATAAAGTCAGTGAAGCTGAAAAAACTGAGGATATAGCATAAACTGATAGCGGAATCCTAGTTTCGATAAATATAGTATTTGTTATTACAATAAAAGTTACAACAGCAAGTATCGACGCTTTTACACATCTGAAAAATTCAACTATCTCAGCATATCTCCAAAGGCTATCATATAATCCTAAAACAACATACGCTATAGCAAAACAGGACACAAAAAGGTAACAACTCGATACCATTAAACTTAAATACTCTACTATTGAATCATTGCCACTAATAAATATCCAAGTAAAAATGTATGCCATTGTTACAGTTAATATGTCACTTAAAAATAAGAACACTCTTCTATATTTTGATAAAAATTTCGATATAAAAACAGGCATTAAAAGCCTCCTACAATTTATTTTTTCTATATAATTTTACAATATTTTCATTAAATAAGCAACATATATTTATATATTCTTATTATTATCTAAAATTAGTAAAACTCTCACTTTTATTGTGAGAGTTTTACTTTACTTAATTACAAAAGCCTTTAACGCAGATAGATAGCCTATTTTTTATTATTAAACACGTTAGAAATAAAAGAAAAAGACAGATATTAAATATCTAAATCAATACTAACTTTCATTGCATCTTTCATGCTTTTAACTGTTTCGTTTCCTATTATATTAGCTTTCTCGGTTCCTGCCATTATAATTTCACGAACTTCTTCTTTATGATTTTCATAGTAGTTTCTTTTTTCTCTAAAAGGATCTAGCATATTATTTAATTTTTCAGCTAATAATTTTTTACAGGCAACACAGCCAATGCTTGCATTTCTGCACATTTCATTTATATTTTCATGTTCCTCTTTATTAAATGCTTTATGATATTTACTAACCATACACACACTAGGATCGCCTTTATCTGTTAAAGCAATTCTATTTGGATCTGTTACGGCTGCTCGCACTTTATCACTAACTGATTTTGCATCATCAGAAAGGTAAATCGCATTGCCTAAACTTTTACCCATTTTGCTGTTGCCATCAAGCCCTGCAAGACGTGGAGTTTCACTTAATAAAATCTCTGGCACTTTAATGGTATCGCCATATAAATCATTAAATCTTCTAACGATTTTTCTTGTTTGCTCCATATGTGGTTGCTGATCTTCTCCAACTGGAACTAAATCCGCATTGCAAAAAGTAATATCAGCAGTTTGACTAACTGGATATCCTAAAAATCCATAAGTTAAATCATCATAGCCATAGTTTTTAGCTTCTGTTTTAATCGTTGGATTATGGCGAAGAGAATTAACAGACACAAACATTGAGTAAAATATTGTCATCTCTGCAATAGATGGAACAGCCGACTGCTGAACAAATGCAACCTTATTAGGATCAAGCCCTACTGAAAGATTATCATACATAACCTCAAAAATACTTCTATTTATAACTTCTGGATTTTCAAAATGTGTAGTTAGTGCTTGAATATCTGCAAGTAAAATTAATGTTTCGTATTCATCTTGTAGTTTCACTCTATTTGAAAGTGAGCCAACATAATGTCCTAAATGCAGTTTCCCTGTTGTTCTATCACCTGTTAAAATTCTTTTTCTCATAATAAATCTCCTTTTCAATTAATTAGAAAAATAAAAAAGTTTTCACCCCAAAAAGGATGAAAACTTAATGTTTCATTTTTAATGCCACCTTACGTGTACGTACTAACATACGCTTTCTATATAACGGCTAGAATATCCCGTCGGCTACTACTAAAGCTATGCTTTTTCGCTCCGCCCTCATAAGTCCATTCAAATTTTTATAAAATATTGCTTTACACCAAACAGCAACTCTCTAAAATTTTATACCAAAATTTTACTACTCTTAATCATAGGTTTTTTATTAACTTTAAATGTATTATACATTATAAAAATAAAAATTTCAATAGGTAATTTATATTATCAGAGATAATATAAATCGAAGTTTTCTTTGCGTGCATGATGTATTGCACGCAGTTTACTCAATATACTAAACACAGAAAACTACAATAATGTAAAGATTATTTATATTATCAGAGATAATATAAATCGAAGTTTTCTTTGCGTGCATGATGTATTGCACGCAGTTTACTCAATATACTAAACACAGAAAACTACAATAATGTAAAGATTATTTATATTATCAGAGATAATATAAATCGAAGTTTTCTTTGCGTGCATGATGTATTGCACGCAGTTTACTCAATATACTAAACACAGAAAACTACAATAATGTAAAGATTATTTATATTATCAGAGATAATATAAATCGAAGTTTTCCTTGCGTGCATGATGTATTGCACGCAGTTTACTCAATATAGTAAACACAGAAAACTACAATAATGTAAAGATTATTTATATTATCAGAGATAATATAAACTCTAGTTTTGCTTTTTAGTAAGA
>CAYJGG010000047.1:0-15558 GCA_964369915.1 uncultured Oscillospiraceae bacterium
AGACAGCTTTGTTATTATATCACCACATTCTCTCTTTGTCAACTGTTTTTTAAAAAAGTTTTAAACATTTTTAACATCGTTTGTTGATAAGTGAAATTTGGGGTGTTCTTATATAATACAATGTGTGTAATGTTTTTGCAAGCATTTTTTTTATTTTCATCTCTTTTTGTAGAATTTGTCAGTTTTTTAATATTTGATTATTTAAATTATATAAACATTTAACTATTCATTAAACCTTTTACGCATTTTTAATATTATCTTCCTTTCATTTCTTGAAATTTGCACTTGAGTTTTGCCTAATAGCTGAGCAGTTGCCGCTTGAGTTTTGTTTTTAAAGAAGCGATAGTGTAGTATTTTCTTTTCTTCTTCATCTAAGTCTTTTATTGCATACTTTAATCCCATCATATTCATCATATATTCTTCATCGCTATCTACTGGAACATCAAGTTCGCTCGAGCCGTCTTCATCTTCGTATACTGCAGTGAGGGACATTGGCGGCGCTGAAGCCGAAACTGCCGCTGCAACATCTTCGCTTGAAACTTCAAGTTCAGTTGCTATTTCTTTTATGCTAGGTTCGTGTCCTAATTTTTTTTGGAGTTTTTCCCTTGTGTAATTAACTTTAATTGATAGCTCTTTTACACTTCTTGTAACTTTAATCATTCCGCCATCACGAAACAGTTTTTTTATTTCTCCTAAAATCACTGGCACAGCGTATGTTGAAAACTGAACACCTCTATTAGTATCAAAAGCATCATATGCTTTTATTATCCCAACACAGCCCGCTGCAAACATTTCTTCGTATTCTATTCCTTTGCCACGAAATCTATTTGCACAAGAATGAACAAGACCTAAATTTTCTTCTATAAATTTATTTCTATCTGTTTTTAGTTGTAGTGACATATAAACCTTCATCTTTCTAGTTTTTATAAACTATATTTTTTGTTTAATTATTTTTGTCATAACAACACGAGTTCCTTTCCCCTCTTTTGAATAAACAGTAATTTTATCCATAAAAGCCTGCATAACTGCAAATCCGAGCCCTGCTCTTTCGCTATTCTCATCAGTTGTGTACATTGGCTGCATTGCTCTTTTTATATCATCAATGCCAACGCCTTTATCTTTTATAGAAATAATTAATGTGTTTTCTTTTATTGCTGCTGTTATGTAAATTAAACCTAGAGAATTTTTATATCCATGCACTACGCAGTTAGTTACAGCTTCACTTACTGCCGTTTTTATATCGTTTATTTCTTCTATCGTTGGATCAAGGCTCATACAAAAAGCCGAAACTGTCATTCTTGCAAAACTTTCATTAACCGACTTTGATAAAAAACTTAGTTTCATTTGGTTTGTGTATTTCATGTAATTCTTTCCCTTTCTTTTTTAATAGTTTTTATTCCAGCTAAAGCGAGCACTCTTTGAGTTTGCTCATTTACTTCACCTACATATACATTCGCATCAATTTCTTTACACAATCTATGTCTTGCTAAAACCAATCCTATTCCAGACGAATCCATAAACCCTACTTTACTAAAATCCATCACTACAATTTTAGGGAGCATTTTTAAAATTTCGTTATCAATTTTTTCTCTAACTGAATTTGCACCGTGATGATCTATTTCGCCTTTTAATAAAACCGTTAGTATTAAATCTTTTTTTATAAAATCTACTTCTGCCATATTTGATATCCTTTCTTTTAAATTTTGTAAAATAAAAAACTTGTCCTATATTCAATGATATAGGACAAGTTATAAAAAATTTGTCGTATTTAAAATTATTTACAATAAAATCTTTCTTGCATCGCTCGCTAAATATAATGAGCCAAAAATTAAAATATTTTTCCCTTTATACAAAACTGCTTTTTTTACTGCATCTTCTACACTGTTCTCTGTGTGTACTTCATTTATATAATTTTTAGCTATTGAAGATAACTCTTCTTTTGTCATTTTTCTAGGGCCAAAAAGTTCTGTTATATATATAGTAGATATATAAGGAGATAAAAGTTTTATCATATCTTCGGGGTGTTTATCAGATAATGAAGACCAAACTGCTACAAAGTCGGTTAAATTATTTTCTTTTAATACTTTACTTAATGCAGTTGCACCATCTATATTATGAGCACCATCTAAAATTATAATTGGATTATCGCTTATAACTTCTATTCTTGCTGGAAACTTTGTGTTTTCTATTCCGTTTATTATATTATCATCAGTTATATTAAAACCTAATTCTCTTAATTTATTCGCCACTTCAATTACAACTAAAGAATTATACGCTTGATGAATTCCAGTAAACGCAAGATTTATATTATATTCTTTATATATAATACTTGATTTTAATACACCTGTGTTTTTGTAAAAAAAATCTTGTAATGAAGGGATAACAATTTCAGCATTTTTTTCTTTTGCTGTTTTTTTAATTTCTAAAAGTGCTAATTCTTCTAATTTTGGATAAATAACAACTGGAGTATTCTCTTTTATTATGCCAGCTTTTTCATAAGCTATTTTATCAATAGTATCTCCTAGCATTTCAGTGTGATCATAACTAATATTCATTATAACAGATAATAAAGAAGATTTAATAACATTTGTTGTATCGAGTCTGCCACCTATTCCAACTTCAAGACAAACTATATCACAGCCTTCTTCTTTAAAATACGTAAATGCTATCGCAGTAACTACTTCAAATTCAACTAATTGAATTTCATTTTCTTTTAAAATCTTTTCTTGATAGTATTTTATTCTTGAAGTGATTTTTGCTAATTTTTCTTTATCTATATATTCCCCATTAATAGAAAATCTTTCAGTAAAATCTATAACAAAAGGAGAGATATTAAGCCCTGTTTTATATCCTGCTCTTTTTAAAACATTCGCCGTCATACTAGCACAGCTACCTTTTCCATTTGTTCCTGCTATATGAATTATCTTTAAATAATCTTGAGGATTACCTAAATATTCTAAAAGTAGTTTTATTCCTTTATGCGCATCGGCTTTTTTTATTCTTGGTCTTGAATGGATAAATTCAAGCGCCTGCTCGTAATTTAAATTTTGCATATCAATAGTAATCCTTTCCTTTAAATATCTTATTTTTATATAATATATTATAACATATAAAAAATCAACTAAAAAAGAAGGGGGTTACCCTTCTTTTATTAGTTTAAACTATTTTAAAGCCTCAAGGCTTTCTGTTATTTTTTCTTTTTTATCTAAAGCAATAGCAAGTTTTGATTTTTCTTGCTCAATAATACTAGCTGGTGCTTTTGCAACAAAGCCTTCATTATTTAGTTTTGAAGATATAATTTGGATATCTTTTTCTACCCCTTGAAGTTCTTTATTTAATCTTGCAAATTCTTTATCTTTATCAACAAGTTCTCCTGTTGGAATAAATGCACGAACACCTTCTATAACTATTTGAGAATATCCTTTAACATCGTCTGTAAATTTTTCTGTTATGATTATTTCATTTGCAAACGCAAATTTTTCTAAAAAGTATGCACCTTGCTTAAAATCATCTTCATAAACCGTTTCAAGGAAGATTTTAGTTTTATTAGTTGGATGCGCACCCATAGTAGCCCTTAAAGCCCTAACTTCTTTTGCTAAATTTAAAATTCTATTTAAAGATTTTTCTTCTTTTTCAAAAACAAGCTCATCTTTAAACACAGGCCAAGAAGAAATCATAATGCTTTCATCAGAGTTTGGAAGTGAAGTGTAAATTTCTTCTGTTATAAATGGCATAAATGGATGAAGAAGTTTTAATGCTTCTTTCATAACATAAACTAAAACTCTTCTTGCATTATCTTTAATCTCTTTATCTTGACTATTTAAACGAATTTTAACAATTTCAATATATCTATCGCAAATTTCATCCCATATAAAACTATATGCTTTTTCCGCTGCAAGTCCAACTTCAAAGCTCTCCATATTTTCAGTTGAAGATTTAATAGTTGTATTTAAAGATGAAAGTATCCATTTATCTTCTTGCTCTAATTTTTCTGGAAGCCCAGCTTCTAAATCTCCATCTAAATTCATTTGAACAAATCTTGCTGCATTCCATAATTTATTAGCAAAATTTCTTGAAGATAGCACTTTATCATTTGAATATCTAATATCATTACCAAGTGAAACACCTGAAACTAAAGTAAACCTTAATGCGTCTGCCCCAAACTCTTCAATAACTTCAAGAGGATCTATACCATTACCTAAAGATTTCGACATTTTTTGTCCGTTTGCATCACGAACTAGCCCATGGATAAACACTGTTTCAAATGGAGTGTGATTTAAATGCTCTATTCCTGAGAATATCATTCTAGCAACCCAGAAGAAGATAATATCATATCCAGTAACTAAAGTGTTTGTTGGATAAAAATAATCTAAATCTTCATTTTCTTTATCTGGCCAGCCTAAAGTTGAAAACGGCCATAATGCAGATGAGAACCATGTGTCTAATGTATCTTCGTCTTGTTTTATGTTTTCACAGCCACATTTTTCGCAAGCAGTAGCTTTTGTTTTACTAACAGTTAAATGGTCGCACTCATTACAATACCAAACTGGAATTCTATGTCCCCACCATAACTGACGAGAAATACACCAATCTCTTATATTTTCCATCCAGTTAAAATATGTTTTATCAAATCTTTCAGGAACAAATTTAGTTTCGCCATTTCTAACTATTTCTAAAGCTGGCTCTGCTAATGGTGTCATTTTAACAAACCATTGTTTTGATATCATAGGCTCAACTACTGTATCACAGCGATAGCATTTACCAACATTGTTTTTATGCGTTTCTATTTTAACTAGTAAACCTTCTGATTCTAAATCTTTAACTATTTCTTTTCTAGCTTTATATCTTTCCATACCAGCGTATTTGCCAGTATCACTTGACATATGGGCTGTATCGTCCATAACTTTTATTATTTCTAAGTTATTTCTTTCGCCAACTTCAAAATCGTTAGGATCATGAGCTGGAGTCATTTTAACAGCACCAGTTCCAAACGCTTTATCAACATAGCTATCACTAAATATAGGAATTCTTCTTCCAACTAAAGGAAGTGTGCAGAATTTACCAACTAAGTGAGTGTATCTTTCATCGTCAGGCGCAACACAAACACCAGTATCGCCAAGCATTGTTTCAGGGCGAGTTGTTGCAACAGTTATAAATTCATCTGTTCCCTCAACTGGATATTTAATATGCCATAGTGAGCCATCATTTTCTTCAAACTCAACTTCTGCATCGCTAATAGAAGTTAAACACGTAGGGCACCAGTTTATAATTCTTTCGCCTTGATAGATAAGCCCTTTATTGTATAAATTGATAAACGCCTCTTTAACAGCTTCGCTGCAGCCTTCGTCCATCGTGAATCTTTCTCTATCCCAATCGCAAGATGCGCCTAGTTTTTTAAATTGGTCTGTTATTCTTGTGGCATATTTTTCTTTCCAAGCCCACGCTCTTTTTAAAAACTCTTCTCTGCCTATTCCATCTTTTGTTAAGCCTTCTTCTGCCATAGCCTGAACAATTTTTGTTTCTGTTGCAATAGATGCATGATCTGTGCCTGGCATCCATAAAGCTGAATATCCTTGCATTCTTTTAAAGCGAATTAAAACGTCTTGTAAAGTTCCATCCATTGCATGTCCCATATGAAGTTGACCTGTTATATTAGGAGGTGGCATCATGATTGTGTATGGCTCTTTTGATTTATCCACCTTTGCTGAAAAATATTTTTTATCCATCCATAGCTTATATAATTTTTCTTCAACTATCTTAGGGTTATAGATTTTTTCTAATTCTTTCATAGTTTTTTATTCCTTCCATTTTATAAAAATAAAAAATCGCCCACTTGTAATAATACAAGGGACGATTATAATTTAAAACCGTGGTACCACCCAAATTGCTAATAAAATTAGCCACTTTAAATCCCTTAACGCAGGATAAACGAAAAACACTACTACTATTTCGCATTTTTAGCTCCAAAGCTACATAAATATCTTAATCTGTCATTTTTCAGCTACCATGACTCTCTTTTTTAGATTAATTGTGATACTTAACTCTTTTTCACAGCCTTTAATATTATGCTATTATTTTAGCATTATAAAAATAAAAGTCAAGTACCTATTGCAATTATTTACATTTTGCAGTAGAATAATTATTAAAATGAATAAAGGAGATTATTGATATGGCAGAATTTAAGTTTGAAATCGTTGAAAGTCTTGGAGTTCTTTCACAAGGTAAAGGTGGCTGGGTTAGAGAATTAAATCTAGTTTCTTGGGGAGAAAGAGAGCCAAAATATGATATCCGTGATTGGTCTGAAGATCATACAAAAATGGGTAAAGGCGTATCTTTAACAGCAGAAGAAGTTGCTGTTTTAAAAGAAATTTTAGAAGAAGCTGATTTATAATTATGAATTACAAAGAAGAGTTTTTAGAGATTTTTAATACACATGTAACTAGAAATGGTAAAGATAAATTACTAGAATGGCTACTTAAAACCGATTTTTTCACAGCACCAGCCTCAACTAGGTATCACGGTGCTTGTGAACATGGTCTTATTATGCATAGTTTGAATGTGTATAAATTATTAAAAGAAAAAGCAGGTGATGATTATTCGCAGGAATCTATCGCTTTAGTTGCTTTATGTCATGATTTTTGTAAAATTAATTTTTATAAAGAAGGCACTAGAAATGTTAAAAATGAAACTACTGGTCAGTGGGAAAAGGTTAAAAACTATTCAATAGAAGATGTTTTCCCATATGGACATGGCGAAAAAAGCGTTTTTCTTTTAGAAAGATTCATCCGCTTATCAACAGAAGAGGCTATGGCTATCCGTTGGCATATGGGCGGATTTGATGATGCCGTTAAAGGCGGTAGTTATTCTGTTGGAGAGGCTTATAAAAGATATCCACTAGCAGTTTTAACTCATATTGCAGATTTAGAAGCTACTTATCTTTTAGAAAAAGGCACTTCAAACGTTGGCAAATAAAAAAGAAGTTGCTATAAACAGAATACTTATAAAAAACAAATACCGATTTTCTTTTGAAAATCGGTATTTTATCGTGTAAATTTTATATTACACTATTTTATTTATTCAATTGTTAGCATAACGCTTTCTATAATTGCTTGAACATCTTCATCTTCAAGTGTTATATTTCCACCATCTTCACTCACAAGCTGTACTGATAGATATATTGAGCCTGTGCCAGCTAATGTGTAATATTCAGCATACACTGTAGAATCAACAGTCCCCTGAAAACCTTCCCAAGTATAATGACTTGTTTGTATTGGAGCTAACTCTTCATAGCTATCAAAAAACATTCTATCAGAAGCTGTATTTATAAGCGTTTCTTCATCGCTATAATAAATTGCAACTTTTGGATAGTAGTCGATGAATACAACATCATCATTACCTTTTGAAATATAAATCAAGTATGGATCCCCAGGTAAATCTTCGTATTCTCCTAATGCATCTTGTGCATGAAGCCCTGTCCAGCCTTCTGGCACAACAGCACTTAAAACTCCAGAATCGTAAACTTCAAGATTTGCTGATGTATCTTCAGATTGGGTTTGTGTAGCTGTACTTTCTGCCACATCCTCAGTTTCACCTGCTTCGCTCGAAGATGAATTGCACCCTGTTAAAATCATAAAACACATACCAGACATCGCAATTAATAGTAATATCTTTTTCAAATGAATACCCTCCTATCATGTATTTAGATATTCAAATTTTACTATAGAAAACCAAAGTAGTAAATGTGCCAAATGGCACATAATTAAAATATTGTTATCAAAAAACAATCGTATTTTAGAATAATATTTATATTTTTTAGTAGTTTATTGAATTTTCTTTATAATCAGCTATCTATTTAATAGTGCTTAAATTATAAATACAAATTCATTAAAATTTTAGTGTAATATTCATCATTTATTTTAAAGAAGTTTTTATATTCTCCAATTTTTTCAAACCCCATTTTTTCATAAAGATAAATAGCGTTTATATTATCGTGTTTTACACCTAAGTGGATAATCTCTGTTTTATTATTTTCTTTTGCAAATGATATCGCCTTATTCATCATATTGCTTGCCACACCATTATTCCAATATTTTTTCTTTACTGAAATTGCTATCTCTGATTGATGTTCTATCCTTGGTCTAAAAGGTGACATAATTGTTAGTATGCTAACAATCTCATCCTCTATTTTTCCAACAAACATAGCAGATGTATTTGATGAAGAAAATTGTTCTATCATATTTTCTTCTTCACTTACACTAATTGAAAATTCATTAGCACCAAATAAAAGATTATCACTTTCTCCACCTACTAATTTTAGATACTCAATAATATTCGCCGCATCTTCTTTTTTTGCTTTTTCAATAGTTAAAATTAATCCATTTTTAAGTTTCATATTATTCACCTTTCTAAATAATCATCTTTCAAGCCATTATATATCACTAAATATTCTAATCCTTTTTCTTTTTATACTAAAACATTATTATTAATATCTAAAAATAATTCTTTTGGTGGAGTTTGATTAGAAAATTGCATTGGAGTTAAAACAGCTGAATAGCTTCCTGCATTTTTAAATGCCACTAAATCACCAATATTTAATTTTGGTAAATTAGCATCAACTAAAACCATATCCGTAGCCGTGCACAAATTACCAACTAAATCAACAATTTCACATTCTTTACTATCATTTACAACAACAATTTCACTTGGATTTTTTGTTGTGTATAAAGGTTCCCACGATTGCGGATTTATTTCATTAGTAAATTTCGAGACTAAAACTGAAATACTAGGTTTAATAAATCCATTTAAAGTGTTGCAAAGTATTACATATGTTTTATTATGCGACACCTTTTTATCTAAAACTTTAGAAAAATATGTTCCACTTTTTCCTACAACAAATCTCCCTGTTTCTATATAAATTTGAGTGCCTTTAAATATTTGCTTAAGTTCTGTTAGCATTTTACTTGTACAGCTTCCTAATTTTTTTACATCAACTGGTTTATCACTCGTTTCGTATGTAATTCCAATTCCTGAGCCCATATTTATAAACTCTAAATGATTACTAATAGAATTTTTAAATTTTTCTGCTAATTTTAAAACATTTTTATAATAATTATAAATGCTATCGCCATTTAATTCCTGACTACGTATATGAATATGTATCCCAACTATTTTGATGTTTTTATACAGTATTATTTCTTGCATTTTACTAAAAAACACATCTTCATCTATTCCAAATTTTGAAGAAACGCCTTTATCATCGCTTAAATAAGAAAAATTCGGATTAATTCTAACTCCAATTTTTTCAACAATTCCTTTTTCACTTGCGACTTCTTGAATTAGTTTTATTTCATTTAAGCTATCTGCTATAATAGTTGATTTATCAATAGTTTTTTTAATATGCTCTTTTGTTTTCCCTGGTGCTGAAAACTGGATATCGCATTTTTTTACTCCATATTTTTCACCTAGTAAAACCTCGTGGACACTAGCCGCATCAACTCCAAGTCCATTTGATAGAACCGATTTTACAACATTGTGATTTGGATTAGTTTTTGCTGAATATAAAAACTTCACATTTTTAAAATTTTCTTTTAATTCATTAATGCTTTTAATTATTTTACTTTCATCATAAATATAAAAGCTATCATACATTTCAGCTTGCTCTAAAGCTACTTTTTTATTAAACATAATATGAGTAATCCTTTCTTATCATCTTAAAATATCTTATTAATTTCAAATATAGTATATCACATAAGATTTAAATATTACAATATAAAAAGTGGATAGAAAATTCTATCCACTTTGATTTTTAATTTCCGTTAGTTTGCATTGGTTTATCTTCTGATTGTCTTTGATAATTTTCAGCTATAACTTTTTCCTCGGCCACTTTATTAGCTTCCATATAATTTTCTTCAAACTCGAAATAGTTTAATAAAGTATCATATTCACTTGGAACAAGCTCCATAATTAAAGCATCAGTTGAAACTCTTGTTCCTGTTGGTATTTCGATATGTCTTATTGGCTCTAATAAGCTAACATCTTCTTCATAGAATGAATAATATGTTTCTTGATTACTTAAAAAATCATTATAAATATCTATTTTCACACTGCCATAATCATTTTCTAAAATGTAGATATCATATGTTCCTGCTGGAAAATCAATTCCTGCTATTTTATCTTCATAATAATCAAATAAAATAGTTTGCGTCAATGGATTTTCTATTTTTTCCATTGTCATTGGTTGAGCATTTTCAGTATAAAAATGTGCAGGTACATCAGAATCAAGATTTAAGCCATCGCCATCTATTAAAGTTATTTCCTCAAAATAATCTTCTTCATCAATGCTGCCATATGTAAGCATTCTGCCATCTCTATTTACAACTAAATATCCCCAAACATAGCTTTCATCAGATTCTAAAAGCTCGATATTATACGTTCCTGCCGGTATATGAATACCTACAATATAAGCACCGCTTGTTAAGTTTGCAGAAAATTCATCACCTGTGCTTGGAATATTTACTTGTTCTTCCTCGTCTTCATATGAGCCAAAGTTAAAATCAAAATCTTCGTCTTCTTCACTTCCAATAATAAAATCATTATTTGCTTCTGGCACAATTTCTATATTTGAAGATGAAGAAGAGCTAATTGTATTAACAAAAGCCATTACTGCCACTACACAAAAAAATAAAACAAAAATACCAATTAATATTAAAACTGGTGATTTCTTCTTTTTCTTTACTCCAAATCCACCGTGCGAAGAATAATTTGATTGAGAGCTGTTTTGATAATACTTATTATCGTTATTTGCATAAACATTTTGAGAATTTTGATTACCTTCTCTCGACATTCCACATCCTGAGCAAACTCCATTTTTAATATCTCCACCACATACTAAGCAATTTCCCATTTTTATCTCCATTCTTATATTAAAATTCGAAAATGAATTCCCAAACTTATATTCTTTTTACTTTCTTTCAAGATTAAATAATACCATAATTATTATTTTAAATCAATATACTTTGTTCATAAAAAAAACTTTTCAAATATCTAAACATATGATACAATATAATTAATTATATAATAATATAAATTTATTTATTGTATGTAAATAAATTTATAAACTCTAAGATAGGAACGGTCGTATTTATGGTTTTTTTAGATAATGAAATAGATTACGCAAGCTATGATTTTTTAAATCAAAAAGTTGTTTTAAAATCAATGCCCGATAATAGTTTTTTACTTGATTCCATTGTTATTGATGACGATAAAACTTTACATACAATTCAAGTGAAAACAAATAATCCTGATGTTTTAAAAAAAGCAAAATCCGTGTATGTATTTTTTCCTTTCGAGGGAAAACCGATACAGTTTCAAGGAAAAGTTAGAAAAGCTTTTTTAGATAATGCTGTTGAAATAGCAATTTCAAAAGGAGAGGAAGTAAAACTTCGTGAACACACAAGATTTACTACTAAAATTCCAACTATAATAAATAGTGTAATTATTGAAAATCAAGAAGTGGCGTTTAATAATCCAATAAAAGCTAATATCACCGATTTATCTGCCGCTGGTATCGCTCTTGAGGCTCCTCCCTTAGCTTTTGAAAAAGGGGATATTATTAAAGTTTCATTTAAAATTGACGACGATGAACTCGAATACCATTATCAGGTTTTAAGAGTAGGTGCTGTAAATGTTGACACATTCAGTTATGGTTGTAAGATAACTGAGATTTAATAAATTTTGAAAGGAAGGATTCCTATGGCAAATATACAAAATGATTTAAATAGCATATCTATTGATTTTTTATATATTGGTATGCCTGTTAAAGATACTATTTTTAATTATAATGGTAAAGTTGCCCTTTTAGCTGCAGGAGAAGAAATCACTGAAGCTAATTTAGCACGCCTTAAAAAATTTATTGGAGAAAATAACACAATATGTGTATCAAAACTAACTTTTAAAGATTTAATAAAAAAAAGAGCTGAAGATGAAGAAATCGAAAGAGAAAAAAACAAACATGTTAAAGTAGTTGATAAAAATTACACTCCTCCAAAAGAAATTCAAAAATTTCATGATGAAGTTGGCAATTTTTTATCTAGTGTGAAAGACACTCCTATAATCACTCCAACTCATGTTGAAAAACTTCACAAGTCAGCTATGAAAAGATTAGATTTAGTGGATCAAACAGATATATTAAAAAGCGTTAATATGCCAAAACCTATGGACAAGGATTTAGAAAGACACTCTACAAATATTAGCTTTTTAAATGGCTTGTTTGGAAAATGGCTTTACTTAAAAGATTATCAAATTAGAGATTTGGTTTTAGCTGGTCTTTTACACGATATTGGTAAAACAAAAATTCCTGATGAAATTCTTAATGCTCCAAGACAATTAACTGATGAAGAATTTAAAATAATAAAAACTCATCCTACACATTCTTTTAATTTATTAGAGCTTGATAAACCAGAATTCAATAAAAATGTTTTAAGTGGCATACTTCATCATCACGAAAAATTAGACGGCACTGGCTACCCTAGTAAACTTTCTGGAAATCAAATTGATATTTTTGCTAGAATAACAGCAATAACTGATGTTTACGATGCACTTATTTCAAAAAGAGCATATAAAGATGATTTTAATCCTTTTCATGTTTGCAAATTGCTTACTACTGATTTTGCTAGTAGTTTAGATAATGATCTTGTTAAAGTTTTTATTCAAAATATAAGCGCAACTTTAATTAATTCACACGCTTTAATGAGCGATAATTCAATCGCTACAATTAAAAGAATACTGCCTTTTGATATAGAATATCCAATTGTTGAAAAAGAAGGCACTTACATAATGTGTAATAAAGATTTTTATCCTATAAAATTATTGAATAATTAAATGAATTAGTCTTATTATTTATAAAAAGTTTTACAATACTTAGCCTATTTATATATGGAGTAAATTTATGACACCAAAAGAAACTTTAAAATTGTGGATAGACACATTTAATAATGCTGATGCAAAAGCACTTGCAGATTTATATCATGAAGATGCAATAAATCATCAAGTGGTTACAGAACCTGTTGTTGGTAAACAAGCTATTTTTGAGCGATTTGTTGAAGAATTCAATTTAGCTAAAATGGTATGTATACCTGAAAATATTTTTGAAGATAGACAATGGGCAATAATGGAATGGAAAGATCCTAAAGGATTTAGGGGTTGTGGTTTTTTTTATATTATAGATGGTAAAATTAAATTTCAGCGAGGATACATGGATAAACTTAGTTTTCTTAAAATGAATAACTTACCAATAGAATAAATATAATATAACTTATATAATAAAAAACTGACATTCATTAAATGTCAGTTTTTTATTATTTTTTATTTTCTAAATAATTTTTAATTCCAGTTTCGTATAAGTTTTCTCCTGTAGAATCTATAACAACTGTTAGCGGCAAATCTTTAACTTCTAATTTTCTTAAAGCCTCAGCACCTAAATCTTCAAAGGCAACAATTTCAGCCGATACAACTGATTTTGCTATTAATGCCCCTGCTCCGCCAATCGCTCCAAAATACACAGCTGTATTTTCAACCATCGAAGAAATAACAGTCTCATTTCTTTTACCTTTGCCTATCATTCCAGTTAACCCACATTCTTTAATTAAAGTTGGAGAATATGCGTCCATTCTATAGCTTGTAGTTGGCCCACATGAGCCGATAACTTCGCCCTTTTTTGCAGGAGTTGGCCCTACAAAATATATAATTTGATTTTCTAAATCAACAGGTAGTTTTTCATTTTTATTTAATAAATCTACTAATCTTTTATGCCCTGCATCACGTGAAGTGTATATAACTCCTGAAAGTAAAACCTCATCCCCACTTTTTAAAGTTTTCACTAATTCTTTTGTAAGTGGTGTTTGTATATATTTTTTCATAATTTATGATTATTCCTTTCTATTAGTTTTATATCACAACAGATTTATGGCGAGTTACATGACAATTTATATTAACAGCACAAGGAAGGCCTGCTATATGCGTTGGTAGTGTTAAAACGTTTACGCCTAGCGCTGTGGTTTTTCCTCCAAATCCTTGAGGACCTATTCCTAGTTTATTAATTCTTTTTAATAATTCTTCTTCCACTTGTGCATAAAATTCATCTTTGTTTATATTTGTTGCATCTATTAAAAGAGCTTTTTTTGCCATTAATGCAGCTTTATCAAAAGTGCCCCCTATTCCCACTCCTACAACTATTGGTGGACATGGGTTTGGCCCTGCATTTTTAACTGTTTGTAAAACAAAATCTTTAACACCTTCTATCCCGTCAGCTGGAGAAAGCATTTTAATTGCACTCATATTTTCACTTCCAAAGCCTTTTGGAGCTACTGTAAGTTTTATTTTATCTCCTGAAACTATTTCATAGTAAATCATAGCCGGAGTGTTATCGTTTGTGTTTATTCTTCTAATTGGATCTTTAACGCAAGATTTTCTTAAATATCCATCTTTATACCCTTGCCTTACACCTTCGTTTATAGCATCTTCTAAATTACCATCTATATAAACTTCTTGTCCTATTTCTAAAAATATTAATGCAAGTCCCGTATCTTGGCAAATCGGCACATTTTCTTCTCTTGCAATAGTGTAGTTTTCAATTAATAAATTTAGAGTGTTTTTAGCCATTTGTGAATCTTCTTTTTTTATAGCTAAATCAATTGCATCACAAACGTCTTTTGGTAAATTCGTATTTGTTTCTATGCATAAATCCCTAACTATTTTTGTTATGTCTTTACTATTTATCACGCGCATATTTACTACCTCTTTTAATTTCTTAATTTTCATTATAAAATATATCTTAACTTTTTTCAATAACAACTTGCACATATTTATATTATATACTATAATAGTTTTATTATGTTCTTTATAAAGGAGAAAAAAAATGTATACCCAATTATTTGATTTAATAGATGAAAAATTAAAAACTAAGGATAGCTTAGTAATTGCAATAGACGGGCCTAGCGCTAGCGGAAAATCTTATTTGTCTAATTTATTAGTAAAAAAATACGATTGCAACATTTTTCATATGGATGATTTTTTTCTGCCACAAGAAAGAAAAACAAAAGAAAGATTATCTATTCCAGGTGCAAACGTTGATCACGAGAGATTTTTAAATGAAGTTTTAATTCCTTTAAAAAATAAAGAAAATTTCACCTTTGATAAATACTCCTGTCAAACAGGTGCTAAAGAAAAAAGTGATTTAACTAGTGTTAAAAAAATTAATTTCATTGAAGGAGTGTATTCTCATCATGATAATTTAAAAGAATTTTATGATTTAAAAATATTTTTAGATTTAAAAAGAGAAACTCAGTTAGATAGAATTTTAAACAGAAGTAATGAATTTATGTTAAATAGATTTAAAACTGAGTGGATTCCTTTAGAAGATTTATATTTTAACAGTTGCAATGTTAAACAAAATTCAGATTTAATTATAGACACAACTAACTTATTTTAAAAATAAAAAAGCTAACAATATAAGCAGATACCTATAAAGAACAAATACCGATTTTCATAAGAAAATCGGTA
>CAYJGG010000048.1:0-15541 GCA_964369915.1 uncultured Oscillospiraceae bacterium
ATATGGTGCAGATAACAAGACTTGAACTTGCACGAGATTGCTCCCACTAGCCCCTCAAGCTAGCGCGTCTGCCGATTCCGCCATATCTGCATATTTTTTGCCGAAATATTTTATATTTCGGCAAAAGTAATTTTATCATATGTATTAATTAATGTCAACTTATCTTTAATTCGTTTTAACATTTTGTTATATTTTTTTATAATATAACAAAAATCGACATTATTCTGTTATTTCTTTTACTTCTTGGTCCATATCAATATAGCTAACATCTCTTAATTTTCTATTAATAGCCCTTGTTCTTGTTCCAACTAAATTATCTAAATCATCTTGAATATTTTGCATTTTCTTTTTAGTTTGCGATAAAATATTTTCAAATTTTTCAAACTCTTGTTTTGTTCCAGCTAATATATCCCAAACTTCGCTTGAGCGTTTTTGAATAGCTAGTGTTTTAAAGCCCATTTGCAAGGAATTTAATAGTGCCGCCATAGTTGTAGGTCCTGCGATATTGATTTTAAGTTTTTGCAATTCTTCTATCATTCCCCTTCTAACAACTTCGGCATACAGCCCTTCAGTTGGAAGGAACATAATTGCAAAATCAGTTGTGTAAGGAACATCAATATATTTATCTCTAATATCTTTTGCAAAACTTTTTATTCTATCAGTTAGCACTTTTGCTGCTTTATCAACATTTTCTTGAACTGATGTATCATAAGCATCTAAAAGATTTTGATAGGCATCAAGAGGGAATTTTGAATCGATAGGAAGATAAACAAAGCTCGTGCCTTCACCTGGCATTTTAACAGCAAATTCAACTCTATTTTGACTTCCTTTTTTAGTAACTGCATTAACATCATACTGCTCGTTATTCAAAATTTGCTCTAAAATTGCCCCTAGTTGAACTTCGCCTAAAATACCTCTAGTTTTAACATTTGATAAAACTTTTTTTAAATCATCAACTCCTGAAGAAAGTTGTTTCATTTCACCAAGAGATGTATAAACTTGTTCTAATCTTTCATTAACTAGTTTAAAACTTTGACCAATTCTTTCTTCTAAAGTTTTTTGGAGTTTTTCGTCTACAGTTAATCGCATTTCTTCTAATTTTTTTTCATTACTTTGCTGCATATCCGAAACTTTTTTCTCTAATGTTTCTCTTATTTGATTTAACTGATTTTCATTCGCTTTTTGAAATATTTGAAATCTTTTATCCATTCCATCAGAAGAATCAACCACTGTTCTTCTTAAAGTGGTAATGGACATTTGTGTATTTTCTGAAAACTCACGAAATCTATCTGTTTCAATTTTTGCAAGTTGCTCTTGAGTATTTTTTTGCATATTACTTTGCAAATTCATCTGTTTTTCAATAAAAGACAATGTACTATTTTGCATTTTTTCATTTAATTTTTCTAAATCTTCTTTTGACACTTCATTATCATTTGATTTGATTTTAAAAACCTTTACAAGCACAAAGATATTAATTAAAACAGCGAAAAGTGATAATGCTAAAGAAATATATTCCATAAAAATCTCCTATTTTTTTTCATCAGCAAGTTTTTGAACTGCATCTTTTATCAGTTTAACAAATCTTTCTCTATTAGTCATATTAAAAGCAACAGCAACATTTGGCTGTTGTTTTAAAATATTTCTTCTATCAACAACAGTTAATCCATAAGTGTGTCTGCCATCGATATCAGCTGTAACATAGCAATCTTCGCTATAAACAAGCTCTGGTTCTATTAGCCAAGCAAGAGGCAGAGAATCATGCATAGCAAGCCCTTCAGCTTTCATAACATGTCTATAGTGTTCTTCGTAAATCCCAGCCGTATCACAAAGGATTTCAGCTAGCCAGTTTTCTTTTCGAAAGTCATCCATTTCGCTAAATGCTAAATAGCTTTCCATTGTTGCATCAAGTCCTGCCATTTTAATTGGCACTCCTGAAGTGAATAAAATATGTGCCGCTTCTGGATCTTTATGAATATTTGCTTCTGCAACAAAACTTGTGTTTCCTTTTAAGCTTGAGCCTCCCATTAAAACAACTTCTTTTATCTTATGTTTTAATTCAGGGTGTGCTAGTAAAAAAGCAGCGATATTAGTCATTGGCCCTACTGGCACTAAAGTTATAGCTTCTTTTTCTTCTCTTAAAACTTTTGCCATAAATTCTATTGCAGATAAATCAACTGTTTTTATTTTTGCTTTTGGAAGTGGATTTTTCATATCTCCAAGTCCATCTATACCATGAACAAAACTTTTTTCTGGTGGGTTAAATTCGTTAACTAATGGTTTTGCTAATCCTTTGGCAACTGGAATATGAGTTTTATTTACTAATTCTAGCATAGCTAAAGTGTTTTGGGTTGTTTTTTCTATATCTCTATTTCCAAAAACTGTTGTAAATCCTAAAACATCAAATTTTTCATTTCCTAATGCTAAACACATCGCAACTGCATCATCAACACCAGTGTCTACGTCCATAATTATTTTTATTTTTTCCATTTTAATAAAATCCTTTCTAAAATATAAGTATTACTCAAAATGGCTTATTGCATCAGAGAATAGTTTATAATATTTATCTTTGTCCATTTTAACAGCAAGAGAAACATTTGTATCTTTTTTACTTCTATGTAGATAATCAAAAACAGTTTGTCCGTGAGTTTGAGTCCCTTGAGTTTCACAAACAACATAGTAATCTTTTGTTTCTAGGCAATCACCATCTAAAATCATACAAGCCGCCGCTGTTGCATCGTGAACAACTATTTTATGATTTTTAGCATTACCACCGCTAATACTATTTATAAACTTTTGCTCGAATTCCCAGAATTTTTCCATCATAGGTTTTAATTTTTTTGCTCCGTCATAAGCTTTTTTAACTTCTTCGCCTGTGAAATAATAATCATAGCCAAACATTAAATCAGCCATAACTATTTTTATCCCACTTTGTAAAACGATTTCGCAAGCATGTGGATCGCCCCAAATATTAAATTCTGCATATTGAGAGTGATTTCCAAAACTTCTTGAACCGCCCATCATATATAATTTATCTATATAATTTTTTAAATCTGGATATTTTAAAACTGCTATTGCAATATTAGTCATTGGGCCTAGCACTAGTAGCTGTAATTTTCCATTTTCTTTTTTTGCTATATCATAAATTAAATCCCAAGCCGCCATATCGCTAACTTTATTTTTTGCTTTTGGAAGTTCATATTCTGCCATTCCATTTATCCCGTGAAATTCAGATGCTTCTTTTATTGGAACAATTATTGGTCTATCTGCTCCTTTTGCGACAGGACAATTTATCCCTAGGTATTCTGAAAGGTTTAAAGCGTTTTTACTTGTTCCCTCTAGCCCTACATTTCCGTGTGTTGCTGTGATTGCTTTAATTTCAAAATTATCATTTGCTGCCATCATTAAAATAGCAAGTGTATCGTCTACACCTGGATCTGCATCAATAATTATTGGTCTTTTTAACATTTTTATATATCCTCTCTTTTTGTATTTACTAAAATCTATAATACCATATTTTCTATTAAAATACTAGCATTTTTGTTTTAATAATGCTATTATATATAGAGTATTTTATGATATTAAAATTAAAGGAGTGAGTAGTTATAAATTCAAATTCTAAAAAAGTTTCGTTGTGCGGATTGCTTGCCGCTTTATCTATAACTATTATGTTTTTTGGAAATTTAATTCCACTTGCAACATATGTTGTGCCTGCTATTTGTGCTTTATTAATTATCCCTATTTCTTATGAATATAAAACAAAAACAGCGTTCACATTCTATATTGCAGTAAGTTTACTATCTATATTTTTTGTGAGTGATAAAGAGCTCAGCTTAATGTATAGTTTATGTTTTGGTTTATTCACAGTTTTTAAATCACACATTGAAATAAAATATAACAAATTGTCGAAATTTATAATAAAATTACTATTTGCAAATTTTTCTTTATTTTTAATCTATTATATTTTAATTATAGTTTTCCCTATTACAGCCTTAGTAAAAGAATTCTTTGAAAGCAGTTTTATTTTAATAATTATTTTTATATTAATATTTGATTTCACTTTTTTATTGTATGATAAAATGCTCACTATCTACACTGTTTTATATATAAAAAGATTTAGAAAAAAAATATTTAAAAAATAAAAAATCCTATTTTAAAAATAGGATTTTTTTATTTTTAATTATTTAGATTGTTTTTGTTTTAAACGTTTCACTTTTCTATCTGTTTGAATTGAGAATATAACAAGACCTATTAAAGTTGCAACATATGGAATTGATACAACAACTTGGTTTGGTATTGATAGAGATTGCAAGATATTTGCCATAGCATCAAACATACCGAATAAAAATGCCGCAATAGTTGTCCCCATTGGAGTTGCATTTCCTAAGTTCATAGCTGACATACCGATAAAACCTTTACCTGCAGTCATATTTGCTGTAAATAATGTTACGTAACCCATTGATAGCGAAACACCGCCAAATCCGCAAAACAGCCCTGAAAGAGCCATTGCTTGGAATTTAACTTTTTTAATATTTACACCAACAGATTCTGCCGCATGTTCATTCTCACCAACTGCACGAATTCTTAGTCCCATTGGAGTTTTCATAAGAATAAAATAAACAATTAAAACGCAGATTAAGGCAAAGTAAACCATTAAGTTTTGTCCTGAAATTATATCTCCTAAAACAGGAATATCCTTTATAATTGGAATATCAATAACAGGCATACTTGATGAGTTTAAAGATGAGGAAACACCTTTTTCGCCAGCTGTTAAATAAAGAGCAAATATTGTACCACCAGCCGCTAGCGTATTCATAGCAAGACCAGCTAGATAAATATTAGCTTTTAATTGAACACCCATGTAAGCTAAAAACAATGCCATTAAAACGCCAGCTAAAGCACCAGCTAAAAAGCCAGCTAAGGCTCCAACATTATTTGCATAAATTAAAGTGGATGCATATAATTCATCTCCAGGAAGCAAATCTCCTAGAATATCCATTTTAAAATGAGCTGAAACCACAACACCAACTAAAGCACTCGTTAGCATTGTTCCTTCTAAAGCAAGGTTTAGTATGCCAACTCTTCTTGCCATTAACCCGCCTAGGGCTGCAAAAAGTATAGGAGTTGTAACTCTGAATATAGCAGCACCAAAGTCTACAGTAAATAAATTTTCAAAGATTTGCATTAATAATTCCATTATTTACTCGCCTCCTTTGCCACTTCTAATTTTTTAGCATTGCTAACAATTAGTTTATGTTTGTATTTTGATAAGAACATCTCAGCTGCAACTAGCATAATAACTATCGCTTGAATTACATTAACAAATTCTACTGGTACATCTGAATATAAATTCATAGTGTCAGCGCCAACTCTTAAATAAGCTAAAAAGAATGCTGCTAATGGAACATATAATGGATTATTTTTTGCTAAAACCGCTACCATGATACCATCAAATCCATATCCTGGCTGTATTCCATACCATAGATATCTATCATAAATACCCATAACCTCAACAGCACCACCAATACCAGCTATACCACCACCGATAAGCTGAGTCATCATAGCAACGCCCATAACTGAAATTCCTGAGTATTTTGCAAAGCTCTCATTTGCGCCAACCATTCTAATTGAATATCCCCATTTAGTTTTGTAAATAAAGATATAAGCTAGAATAGCTATAACGATTGCTAAGATAACCCCTGTGTGTATACGAGTTGGAGGAAGCAAAAGTGAAAAACTTGCTTGCTCTGGGATTTTATATGATGAAATTTGTCCTGCTGCTTCATCACGCATTAAATTATACACTATATAATTTGAAGTTTGTAGTAAAATATAGTTCATCATAATAGATGAAACAACGGTGTTTGCATTAAATTTAACTTTTAATATAGCCGGAACAAATGATGCTAAAAGACCAACACCAAAAGCTATTGCAATAGCGGTGTATTGAAGTGGTATTTTAGACCAAGTTTGTACAGATGGAGCTACCATAAAATATGTTGCAACATTAGCACCTATTAAAAATGCACCTTCTGCTATCATATTAAATTGATTCGCTTGATACATAACACACACAGCAACACCCGTGAACATTATTGGAATCATTCTCGTTACAACTTCGCCCATTCTTGATGTTCTTTGAAGTGGACCTATTGCAAACGATAATATTGCCTCTACTGGCTCTTCACTAACTAAAGCAATAACAATAAGCGCTAATGCTAAAGATAATAATATTGCCACTATTGTTTTAAATACATCAAATCTTTTTTCTATTTGTTTACTAGTCATGACATGCCCTCGCTATTTCTTGTGGAGTTTGTGTTTTAACACCTAGCATATATTCTCCAAGCTCCATATCACTTATAGTGCTTGCATCTTCTATATATGCTGCAATTTTGCCCTCATTCATAACAATAAGGCTATCTGAAAGTTCTAAAACTTCATTTAAATCGGCTGAAATTAATAAAACAGCAACTCCTGTATCACGGAGATTTACAAGCTCTTTTCTAATAAATTCAGTTGCACCAACGTCGATACCTCTAGTTGGCTGGTTTGCAATAATTAAGTTTGGGTTATTTGAGAATTCTCTAGCAACAGCAACTTTTTGCATATTACCACCAGAAAGCATTTTTACTGGTTGTTCTCTATCATCACACTTAATTAAGAAATCTTTGATTAATTTATCTGATAAATCATTGATTTTTTTACTATCTAAAATAATGCCTTTATTATATTCTTTTTTATAATATCTATCAGACATTACATTATCTTTTGTTCCAACAGTAGCAGCAACACCGTATGTCATTCTATCTTCTGAAACATGAGAAACTCCAAGCTCTCTAATTGCTCTAATTTTTTTGCCTTTAATATTATTTTTCAAAACTAATATTTCGCCTTTTTCAAATCCCATTAGGCCTGTAATAGCTTCGCTTATTTCAGCTTGTCCATTACCCTCAACACCAGCAATACCCACGATTTCACCTCTTCTTACGGAGAATGAAACGTCATTAACAATAATTTTACCAGTGTCTGAAATCATAGATAAATCTTTAATTTCTAAAACTTTTTCAGTTGGATTTGGTCTATCTTTTTCAACTTTTAAAACAACATCACGACCAACCATCATTTTAGAAATATCTTGCTCTGAAACTTCACAAACATTTGCAGTTCCAACGCTTTTTCCTAAACGAAGAACAGTTAATCTATCGCATAATTCTTTAATTTCATTTAATTTATGACTGATAAAAATAATTGTGTGGCCTTGCTCTTTTAATTCTTTTAATTCCACAAAAAGTTCTGCTGTTTCTTGTGGAGTTAAAACGGCAGTAGGCTCATCTAAAACTAAAATTTCTGCACCACGAATAAGCGCTTTTAAAATTTCAACTTTTTGTTTTGATGCAACTGATAAATCTTCAACTATTGCTTTTGGATCAACTTTTAAATTGTATTTTTCGCTTGCTTCAGAACAAATTCTAATAGCCTCTTCAAAATTGAATTTAACGCCTTTTTTTGGCTCCATACCTAAAACAATATTTTCAGCCACAGTTAACGATGGAACAAGCATAAAGTGTTGATGCACCATACCTACTCCATATTTTATAGCCTCTAGTGGATTATGTATTTTAAGATTTTGTCCTTTAATAATGATATTGCCTTCTTCTGGTTGTTCTATACCGAAAAGGATTTTCATAAGGGTTGTTTTTCCTGCACCATTTTCCCCAACTAATGCATGAATTTCACCTTTATTAACATGAAACTCAACTTCTTTATTTGCAACAAATCCATTTGGATAAACTTTCGTTATCTTATCCATAATGAGTATTTCTTCTGGCATTTTTTTCACCTCTTTAAATTTTAAATGTATATATACTATTTTACTAAAAAAATCGCCATTTGTAAACAACAAAAAAACGGCACAATAATATTGTGCCGTTTTAAAAATTAATTAGCCCATTACGCTAGCTTTCATAGCTTCGTATTCTTCTGTTGTCATATCAAAGTATGAAACTATTTCGATTTCGCCTGAAGTTACTTTAGCTTCTAGCTCATCGATTGTTGTTTGTACTTCAGCTGGAACTTTTGCTAGGTAGTTTTCGTTTTTAACGATACCTGAAGCTCCTTCTGTAATACCATACCAATGATGTTCTGTTCCACCAACAACTGTTCCATCAACAACTTTAGTTACTTGATCATATAAAGCTTCACCAACTGTTTTGATTGAAGAAGTGATAATAACTTCAGCAAGTTCTGGTTTTTCTGTTTTAAACGCTTCGTATTGATCTGAGTCAACGCCGATAACGTATAGTCCGTTTTCTTGAGCTGCTTCAATAGCACCTGTACCAGCACCACCAGCAACTGGGTGAATAACGTCTGCACCAGCTGCAATAGCTGATAAACCTAATTCTTTACCTTTTGGAGCATCTTGCCAGTTTTCTGTGTAAGAAACTACCATTTTGATATCAGGATTAATATATTGTGCCCCTTGAATGTATCCAACTAAGAAGTCACCAATAACTTGGTTGTCCATACCACCGATAAATCCTAATACGCCTGTTTCTGACATTGAAGCTGCTAAAGCACCAGCTAAAAAGTCTGATTCGTTTGCTCTAAAGTTGATTGAAACAACATTTTCATGTTCAAATGTAAGTGTTGGATCATCATAGAATAAATATGTTGTTTCTGGATACATACCAGCATTTGCTGCTAACCATTCACCACCTTGACCAAAACCAAGGTTATTCATAGCGATAATATCGTAGCCTTCTTCTGAAGCTTCTGATAAAGTTGGTTGTGCTTTCGCTGGATCTGTTCCGATTTCAAGAACTTTGTATTCTAGTCCTAATTCATCTTGAACTTTTGTTAAGCCTTCGTTCGCTGAATCATTGAAAGATTTATCACCTAAGTTACTAACGATAAGTAGTACACTTAAAGGTTCAGCTTCGCCTTCTGTTTCTGTTGTTGTTGTTTCTGCTTCATCGCTTGAACATGCAACTAAAGATAAGCACATTGCTGCAGCAAGCATTAATGAAAGTAGTTTTTTCATTGGAATAATCCTCCTAAAATATTTTAGTGTTTTAACACTTTAACATGCGAATAGTTTCGCTCTTTTCAATTAAAATTATCTAATAATTTTACCGATTTGTCAACTACATTTTTCGCATTTTTTACAATAAGTAGTTAAAACCTATACATATGTTACAAATTGTTAAAAAAAATATAAACAATATGCACAATTTGAAATATGACAATATTGTTACAAGGGAAATATAGGTAACTACCAAATAAAAAAACGAAAATTACTTTTAAAATTTCCGTTTTCTTTTTATAATATTAATTCAATCTTTTTTTGTAATTATCACTAGTAAACTGCCTTTAGTTAGAGATATTTCAGCATTATCATTTTTAAACTCATTACTAATTGCAATTGGATAATCATCGGTTAATTTAAGGTTTTCAGTTTCGTATTTTGCACCCTTTACACTAACTTCTTCGCAAACTCCTAATGCAATTAGAGAAAAATAGCTATCCTCTTCTTTTTCTAAAACTACTTTATTAGAATTTACTACAAACATTTTTGAAAATTTATCAATCATAACTGTATTAACATTATTTTTTGATAAAAAATTCATAGTTTGAATATTTGCCATAGTATGTTCAAATCTATTTCCGCCACTTAAAGCTAAAAATAAAACATCAGTAAATAAATTTTCTATAATATATCGTGCAATAAAAAAAGTGTCTGTGTCATCTTTTTCTATTGGAAGAGTTATTGTTTTTATATTTTCTGGCTTTTTAGAGGAATCAAAATCACCTATAACTAAATCTGGTGTTACTCCGTTTAATATACAATGCTCCCAGCCTTTATCGGCAGCTATAATAAACATATCATCAGTTATATAATCTTTTAAATTTACATCTAATTTACTACCGCCAATTACTACACATTTCTTCATTACTTTTTTTGCCAATCCTTTATTAATTTTTGCCTTTCAAATAAAGCCACATAACTTTCATGGCGAGTTTTTGCTATATCCTCATCTTCAACAGCTTTTAAAACTCTACAACCTTTTTCACTTATATGTCTGCAATCTGCAAATTTGCATTCACCCTTATATTTTTCAAATTCAATAAAAGCATCTTTTAAATCAGCGGCTGATATAAAATTTTCTCCATCGAGTTCTAATGAAGAAAAACCTGGAGTATCCGCTATCATAAGTGAATTTTGTAAATATATTTCAACATGGCGAGTTGTATGCTTACCCCTACCTAATTTTTTACTAATTTCATTTGTTTTTAAATCAAGATTATTAAAAATTCTATTTAAAAGAGTTGTTTTTCCAACTCCTGAATTTCCAGCAAAAGCCACTAGTTTATCTTTCATTATCTCTTTTAGAGCATCTATATTTTTTGAGTTTTCATCATCAATTACTAAAACTGTGTACCCTGCTTTTTCATAAATCGCTTTAACTTGATTATCTTCTTTTAAATCAGTTTTTGTTATAACTATAACCACCTGTGCTCCTTTGTTTTGACATATAGCACATAATTTATCTGCAACTAAATAATTCACATTTGGCTGTGTTGTTGATAAAACAAGCACTAGTAAATCTAAATTTGCAAACGCAGGGCGTAAAAATTGATTTTTTCTTTTATGAATTTCAGTTATAATTTTTTCGTTTTTATCAAATGAAACAATATCTCCAACTAAAGGGGAAAGGGAAAGATTTCTAAACTTCCCCTTTGCTTTACACTCTATTATTTCATCTTCGGATTTTATATAATAAAACCCTCCAACTGCTCTAATTATTATATTTTCTATCATATAATTCCCTTTTAAATATTAAGATGTTCCTGTATCTGCACTTGGCTCTGGATTTTCAGATGCCTGTGGTGGTGGTGGAGCTGCACTTTCCTGTGGTGTTGCACTTTCCTGTGGTGTTGCACTTTCCTGTGGCACTGCACTTTGTTGTGGAGCTGTAGACGATGCTGGTGTTTCTGTTGCTGATGGATCTGAACTTGGGCTTGGAGTTGGAGTTGGCGTTGGACTTGGAGTTGGCGTTGGGGTTGGTTCCGGCCCTAATGATATAACAATAGAAACTCTTGTGCCAGCTTTAACTTCTTCTCCTTCTAAAGGAGATTGGTCTACAACTGTTCCTGCAGCTGAGCTACTATGTCTTTCTGTAACTGTTCCAAGACTTAAATTCGAAGCACTTAAAACTTTTTGTGCATCTAAAGTGCTTGAAAGTCCTATTAATAGTGGCACATCTGTTTGAGTAGTTGCTGCTTCTTTATTTGAAGCAAGATAAACAATAACCTCGCTTCCAGCTGTTACAATAGTGCCATATTCTGGATCAGTTCTTATAACTTTACCTGCACCAACTTGTTTTGTTTCTTCTATTTCAATAACTATATCAACGCCCATCCCACTTAAAATCGACATAGCCTCAGCTCTTGAAGCATTTGCTAAGTCTGGGAGCTGAGATGTTTGTGGACCTAATGAAATTTTTAAGTTTACAGTAGCTCTTTCTTTTATTGATTTTGGTGGATTTGGATTTTGAGAAATTACAGTATTTTCTGGAACATCGTTTGAATAAACATATTCTATATTATAATCAAATCCATATCCTAAATCTTTTACTTGGCTTTCACTCATACCAGTAAAGTTTGGAAGTTCTATATCTTCTTGATTTCCAAGTAATGGACTACCACTATTAGATAAAATAAAATAAATAGCTAATAACGAGCTTACTGCAAATGCTGCTGTAACCCCTGCTAAAATAGGCAATGATAATTTAAAGCCTTTTTTCACTTTAACTTTTCTTTTCTTTGTTTCGTTACTCAATTTATCCACCGCTATTGTTTTTGTTTCTCCGCTATCGGCAACGTAGCCGAATCTTGTTTGCGGATTTAATGCTAATGTTTTTATATCTTCAAGCATTTCATTTGCTGTTTGATATCTTTTATTTGTTTCTTTTGATATAGCCTTTAAAACGATTTGCTCGAGGCCTTGAGGAATAGTTTTCACTATTTCACTCGGTTTTACAGCTATATCTGAAAGCTGTTTCATCGCAACAGAAACTGCTGTATCCGAAACAAAAGGAAGTGTTCCTGTTAGCATTTCATACATCATAATACCTATTGAATAGATATCACTTCTTGCATCTGTGCTTTTTCCTTTAACTTGCTCTGGACTTATATAATGAACTGAGCCTATCGCCTTATCTGTTACAGTTTGCTGATTTGCAACTGAAAGTCTTGCGATTCCAAAATCCATTATCTTTAAAGTGCCATCTTGCAAAAGAATTATATTTTGAGGTTTTAAATCTCTATGGATAATTCCATTTTCATGAGCGTGTCCCATAGCAGATAAAATAACTCCAGCTATTTTAACAGTTTCCTGCCAAGATAGCGTTCCTCTTTCAGTTATATATTTTTTTAATGTGATTCCATCAAGATATTCTACAACTATATATTTTTCTTCTTCTGTTATATTAACATCTAATACTTTTATTATATTATCATCATTTAAAAGAGAAATAGCCTTGCTCTCATTTTTAAAACGACGAACTAATTCTTCATTTTCAAAGAATTCTTTTTTTAACACTTTTACAGCCACAGTGTTGCCATTTGTTTTATCTATTGCTTTATAAACATTCGACATTCCACCTGTTCCACTAAGGCTTAAAATTTCATATCGATTATCTAATATTTTTCCGATATATCCATTGTTTTCCATTTAGATTTATTCCTTTCAGTATTTTAGCAATATAATGCCGCTACAACTGTTATATTATCAGTTGCTTTATTTTTTAATGCCATTTGTATTAATTCATCAGGCAATTTAAAAATATCATCACTTTTTTTAATTTTCTCAATTATTCCTTCATTATTTATAAAATTACTTAGCCCGTCAGAAACAATTAAAACTATATCATCTTTTTCTAAACTTAGTGTATACATATCCACTTCAACTTCATCATTAACCCCAATCGCCCTAGTTATATAGTTTTTTTGAGGATAAGAGGCAAGCTCTTCTAGTGTGATAGTTCCATTTTTATATAATTCATACGCCACAGAATGATCTTCAGTTATTTGAGTTAAAATGCCTTTTCTATAAACATATGTTCTGCTATCTCCAACATTGTAAACTCTTAATTTATCATTAATTAAAGTAAATCCTGTTAGCGTGCTTCCCATTCCTTTTAATTTCTCATCTCTTTTTCCCATAAGAAAAATTTCAAGGTTTGCTTTATCTATTGCATTTAAAACAACTTCTTCATCATCAAAGTTTTTTTGAAATTCATTCATATACAAAAACTCTTCTAAATTTTCGATTATTAATTTACTAGCAATACTTCCGCCATTTACTCCGCCCATTCCATCGCAAACAAACCCGAAAAAACAATTGTCTGAAAGTTTTCCCGCTAGATATTTATCTTGATTTTCGCTTCTTTTATATCCTATGTCTGTTCTTCCTATAATCTTCATCGCTCACCTTTTAAATATTTATTTTACTAATTAGTTTCGTTTCTTAGCTGTCCACACGCGGCTGAAATATCAGTGCCAAGCCTTCTTCTTATAGTTGCATTAACATTTAATTCTTGCAATTTTTTTTGAAATTCTCTTATTTTATCATCATCACTAGATGAATATTTTGAGCCATCAACAGGATTAGTTGGAATTAAATTTACATGGCTTATAATCCCTTTAAGTAAATCTTTTAATCTTTTTGCGTCTTCGCTTGTATCATTAATGCCTTTAATCATTGCATACTCAAACGAAATACGTCTACCTGTTATTTTAACATATTCTTTGCACGCTGTCATCAATTCTTTTAAATTGTAAGCATTTGTAACCGGCATTGTTTTCTTTCTATCTTCATTTGTTGTTGCATGAAGTGATATTGAAAGAGTTATCCCTAGTTTTAAATTTGCCAAATCATAAATTTTTGGCACAATACCACAGCTTGATAAACTAATGCTCCTTTGTGATATATTTTTGCCATCTTTTGAAGATATAATCTTAATAAATGCCACAGAATTATCAAAATTATCTAGTGGCTCACCTATGCCCATCATAACAATATTATTAATTTTTTCATTTATATCTTTTTCAGTTTCATATATTTGGCTTAATATTTCGCTTGCTGTTAAATTTCGAACAAGCCCATTTTTAGTTGATGCACAAAACTCACAGCCCATTCTACATCCAACTTGATTTGAAACGCAAATACTATTTCCGTGATCATATCTCATTAAAACGGTTTCAACAGCATTGCCATCATTTAATTCATACAGATATTTTATCGTACCATCTTTAGACACTTGCTTTCTTTTAATATTTAATTTTGGAAGAAAACAAGTAGATTTCAATTTTTCTCTTAGTGATTTTGAAATATTACTCATCTCATCAAAATCACTTATATTTTTTTGATGAAGCCAAGAATATATTTGTTTTGCAACAAACTTTTTTTCATTTATAGAAACAATAAATTCTTCTAATTCTTCTAAAGTGTAGCTTTTAATATCCACAAATTCCATTTTATCATACCTTTTCTAAAATTGCCACAAAAAAACCTTCTGTGTAGTATTTATTTTCGCTTTCATCAAAGTGCGGAATAAAGTTTATCATTTTATTATTTATTTCGCATCTTTTTGGAATTAATTTAGGCTCTACTAATCTAAATTCTTTATTTTCTAATAAAAATTTATTTACAATGCCTTCATTTTCATCTTTATTAATAGTGCAAGTAGAATAAATTATTCTTCCATTACTTTTAACATAATTCTTTGCGCAATCTAAAATCTCATATTGTAATTTTGTTAAATCTTTAATATTTTCTAAATTTTTATATCTTAAATCTGGTTTTTTAGAAATAATACCTATCCCAGAGCACGGAACATCAGTTAAAACAACATCGTAATTTTTATAAATTTCATTATAAACTTCGCCTTTATTAACTTCTGTTTTTATATTTGTAAAGCCTAGCCTATCAGCTCCATCTTCAATTAATTTTAATCTATTTTTATTTGGATCTAATGAAAGCACAACTCCTGTGTTTTCTAAATAGTTTGCCGCTGCAAAACTTTTTCCACCAGGTGCTGCACACATATCTAAAACTGAATAATCTTTTTTAATTTCAGCTAAAAAAACAGCATACTGACTTTCAAATCCTTGCACAAAGAAATACCCTTCATTAAAGCCTATTAAATTTGTTATTTTACTTGAATGATTTATAGCAATACAATTTTCAATTTCTGTTCTTTTAAATTCAATATTATTTTCTTTTAATAAATTTAAATAATCTAAAACTGAAATTTTAGTTGTGTTAATATTTATATGTAAATCATGAGAAGCTAAAAACGATTTAAGTATCTGTTCTGTTTTTTCTTTATAATCCTTATTTATTATATTAATTATTTCTTTACTAACTGAATAAGTAACTGATAATCTTTCTATTTCATTTTTAAATTTTTCATTTTCAAAAACAAATTTTTCACTCTTTCTTAAAACAGCATTAACCAAGCCTTTAGCACTGCTCTTT
>CAYJGG010000049.1:0-15194 GCA_964369915.1 uncultured Oscillospiraceae bacterium
GAATAGCTTTTCTAATTCTTAATGATTTTGGAGTTACTTCAACTAATTCGTCTGGTGCTAAGAATTCTAAGCATTCTTCAAGGCTCATTTTTCTGTGAGGAACTAATCTTAAAGCATCATCAGAACCAGAAGCACGAGTGTTTGTTAATTGTTTTTTCTTGCAAACATTAACAGCTAAATCATCAGATTTTGGGCTAACACCAACAACCATACCTGCATAAACTGCTTCACCTGGACCTATAAATAAAGCGCCTCTTTCTTGAGCATTAAATAAACCATACGCAACAGATACACCATTTTCAAAACAGATTAATGAACCTGTGTGTCTAACTGGTAGTTCTCCTTTATGTGCTTTGTAGCCATCAAAAATTGTGTTAAGAATACCCTCGCCTTTAGTGTCTGTTAAGAATTCACTTCTATAACCGAATAAACCACGAGAAGGCATTTTAAACTCAACTCTCATACGAGTTTCTCCTTGAGGAGCCATTTGAACAAGCTCTGCTTTTCTTGTTGAAAGTTTTTCGATAACGCTACCTTGGTATTCTGTTGGAACGTCTACAACAACGTGTTCGTATGGTTCTAATAGATTTCCGTTTTCATCATTTTTTAGTAAAACTTTTGGTGGCGAAACTTGGAATTCATATCCTTCACGACGCATATTTTCAATAAGGATTGAAAGGTGCATTTCACCCCTACCCATAACCTGGAAACTTTCGCTTGAAGTTGAATCTGTCACTTTTAAAGCAACGTCTTTTAATAATTCTTTTTGCAGTCTATCTCTAATTTGTCTTGATGTTACGAATTTGCCTTCTTTTCCTGCAAATGGTGAATCATTAACAGCAAAAGTCATTTCAACAGTTGGCTCATCAATAGCAACGAATTCTATTGGAGCTACATTATTAGGATCGCAGAATGTGTTACCAATTGAAACTTCTTCAATACCTGAAACGATAACGATATCACCAGCAGAAGCCTCATCAACTGGAACTTTATTTGTTCCTTCAAAGGCATAAATTGCTGTGATTTTACCTTTTCTTTTAACTGAATCATCGTTCCAGTCGCAAACTGCAACTTCTTGGCCAACTTTAATTGTGCCTGATTCAATTCTACCAACTGCTGTTCTACCAACGAAGCTATTGTAATCAACGTTAGAAATTAGCATTGAAAATGAAGCATCAACCTCAACTTTTGGAGCATCGATATATTCCATAACAGTTTTGAATATAGGCTCAAAATCTGTTCCGCGAACTTCTGGAGAATAATTCGCAATACCTTCTCTACCTGAACAGAAAATCATTGGGCTATCTAATTGCTCATCAGTTGCGCCTAAATCCATTAATAATAATAGAATTTCATCGATGATTTCTTTAATTCTAGCATCTGGTCTGTCGATTTTATTTATAATAATAACAACTGATAAATTTTGTGCTAATGCTTTTTCTAAAACGAAACGTGTTTGAGGCATTGGGCCTTCTGCAGCATCAACTAATAGTAGAACGCCGTCTACCATTTTTAAAACCCTCTCAACTTCGCCGCCAAAATCAGCATGTCCTGGAGTGTCAACTATATTAACTTTAACATTGCCATATCTAAAAGCTGCATTTTTTGCAAGGATTGTAATCCCTCTTTCTCTTTCGATATCGCCTGAGTCCATAACTCTTTCATTTACCACTTGGTTTTCTCTAAATGTACCACTTTGTTTTAGCATTTGGTCAACTAAGGTTGTTTTACCATGGTCAACGTGGGCTATTATTGCAATATTTCTTAAATCTTGTCTATTCATTTTATATTCTATTCCTTCCTTAGAACTACCTACTTTTCCCGTATCCTATATATATTACATTATTTTAATAATATAATCAAGTATATTATTGGTGAATTAAATAAAAATTTACAATTAAATTTGTGTAAAACACAAAATTTAATAAGTTTGAAAGTTTTGTTATAAAAGTTGAAGAAAAATAAAGATTATGATATAATTAAGTGTTTAAGAATATATTTATAATGTATATATAAAGGTAAAAATAAGAATATATGGAAAGGAATAACTGCAAAATGAGAATTTTAGGAATAGATCCAGGTTATGCAATAGTTGGATATGGCACAATACAACTTGAGAAAAATAAATTTTATCCAATAGAATTTGGCGCTATTACTACTAAAGCTCACACTGATTTTGAGGATAGATTAGAAGTTGTTTATACAAAGCTTGATGAAGTTATAAAAAGAACAAAGCCAGACGCTTTAGCTATCGAACAGTTATTTTTTACAACAAACCAAAAAACTGTTATTCAAGTAGCACAGGCAAGGGGAGTTATTATTCTTTGTGCTAAAATGAATAATGTTCCTGTTTTTGAATACACCCCACTTCAAGTTAAACAATCGGTGGCAGGGTATGGCAAAGCTTTAAAAAAACAGGTGCAAGAGATGGTGAAGATTCTTTTAAGATTAGAAAAAACACCAAAACCAGATGATACTGCCGATGCATTAGCAATTGCTATATGTCATGGACATTCGTATAAATCAAAATTATTAACAGCACGAGGCAAAATATTTTAATTTTGCAAAAAAAGAAAAGGAAGTGTTTTAAATGATATATTCTCTCACAGGAAAATTAGCTGAAAAAGCATTAGATGAAATTGTTATAGATGTTAATGGGGTAGCGTATTTAGTTTATATCCCATCAACTGCACATTCTGTTATCCCAGCGATTGGGCAAAGTTTTACTATATACACATATCTAAATGTTAAAGAAGATGATATGGAGCTTTATGGCTTTGCTTCAAAAGAAGAGCAAAAAGCTTTTAAAATATTAATTAGCGTTTCAGGAGTAGGTCCAAAAGTGGGGCTAGCTATATTATCTGTTTTATCTTTTGATAGAATAGCACTAGCTGTTTCAAGCGGCGATTTTAAAACATTTACAGCAGCCTCAGGTGTAGGTCCAAAACTTGCGCAAAGAATAGTTTTAGAATTAAAAGGCAAATTTGATAGTCTTTCTTCTGGTGGAATTTCTCTAAGCGATATTTCTTCAGTAGCTGCAAGCGATACAAAATCAGTTTCGCAAGCTATATCAGCTCTTGTGTCTTTGGGGTATTCTCAAAGTCAGGCGGCGCTAGCTGTTAGCAAATTAGATGCATCTTTAGATGTTCAAGAGTTAATAAAACAAGCATTAAAACAAATTTCAGGAGGTAAGTAGAAGTGAATGAAATTGCTTTTCAAGATATGGATAGGCTTATCTCAACGAGCGAAATAGCAGAAGATAGCGATAATGAAAACTCATTAAGGCCTAAAACTCTGGATGAATATGTAGGTCAAGAAAAATTAAAAGATAATTTAAATGTTTATTTAAAAGCTGCAAAAATGAGGGGCGAGTGTTTAGATCATATTTTATTATATGGCCCTCCAGGACTTGGGAAAACAACTCTTGCCGGAGTTATTGCTAATGAAATGGAAGTTAATATAAAAGTGACATCTGGGCCTGCGATTGAAAAACCAGGAGATTTAGCAGCTCTTTTAACAAACCTTGAAGAAGGCGATGTTTTATTTATTGATGAAATTCATCGTATGTCAAGGCAGATAGAAGAAGTTTTATATCCAGCACTAGAAGATTTTGCACTAGATATAATAATAGGAAAAGGTCCTAGTGCCCAGTCTATTAGAATAAACTTGCCAAAATTCACGCTAATTGGCGCAACAACAAGGGCAGGGCAACTATCAAATCCTTTAAGAGATAGATTTGGAGTTATTTTAAAACTTGAAATGTATACAAACGAGGAACTTGCAAAAATTATAAATCGCTCTGCTTCTATTTTAAAAATAGATTCAGACGATGAAGGAGCTCTAACTTTGGCTAAATGCTCAAGGGGAACACCAAGGGTTGCGAATAGATTATTAAAGAGAGTTCGGGATTTTGCTCAAGTTAAAGGCGATGGAGTTATAAATAATAAAATAGCAAAAATATCTTTAGATAAAATGGATATTGATGAATTAGGCCTTGATGCTATGGATAGAAACGTTATGAAAACTATTATAACTATCTATAACGGTGGACCTGTCGGGCTTGAAACTCTAGCGGCAGTTATAGGCGAAGAATCAATAACTTTAGAAGATGTGTGTGAGCCGTATTTAATGCAACTTGGTTTTTTAGCAAGAACTCCAAGAGGTAGAATATGCACAGATTTAGCTTATAAACACTTAAATATTAAAAATAATAATATTTCTCAGCAGTCATTAGAAGACTTATAGATTAAGAAATGGAGATAAAATAATGGGTAGATTATTTGGAACAGATGGAATTAGAGGTGTTGCAGGGGAAGAATTAACTCCTGAATTATGCCTTAATGTAGGTAGAGCAGCGGCCTTAACTTTAACAGGTGAATTAAACCATAAACCTAAAATTTTAATAGGTAAAGACACTAGAATTTCAGGGGATATGATTGAAACTGCGCTTGCAAGCGGATTTTGCAGCGTTGGAGCTGATGTTATTACAATAGGCGTTGTGCCAACTCCGGCTGTGGCTTATTTAGTTAAAAAATATGGCTGTGATGCTGGTGTTATGATTTCGGCAAGCCATAATCCAACAGAATTTAATGGAATTAAAATTTTTAACGGCGAGGGTTATAAATTAGCCGATGCCATTGAAGATAATATAGAAAATTTAATTGAAAATCCTTCTTCAATGAAAAATCTAGTAGGAGATGGAATAGGCAGAATATCGCACATTGACACAGGCGTTACAGACTATGTTGATTTTATAAAAACAGCGGCTACTATAGATTTATCTTGCATGAAAGTTTTGTTTGATTGTGCGAATGGCTCAGCTTCTGCAACTGCAAAATTAATATTTGATACACTTGGAGTGAAAGCCACTTACGTTGGCGATACTCCTGATGGGATTAATATAAATAAAAATTGTGGTTCAACTTATATAAATAATCTTTCAAAATTAGTTAAAGAAGGCGATTATGATTGCGGTATTGCTTTTGATGGCGATGCAGATAGATGTCTTGCAGTTGATGAAAATGGCGATGAGATAGATGGAGATAAAATTATTGCGATTTTAGCTACAAGAATGAAAGCCGAAGGAAAATTAAATGAAGATACAGCTGTTGTAACTGTTATGTCTAATTTAGGATTTATTAAACATATGGCGAAAAGAGGAATAAAAGTTAGAACAACGGGTGTTGGCGATAGATATGTTTTAGAAGATATGGTTGAGAATAATTTATGTCTTGGTGGAGAACAATCAGGCCATGTTATTTTAACAGATCATGCAACAACAGGCGATGGGCAACTAACTGCAATTTCACTACTGAACTATTTTGCTAAAGAAAAATCAGAGAAAAAAGTTAGTGATTTTAATAGTTGCTATAGTAAATTCCCACAAGTGTTATTAAATTTAAAAACAACAAATGAGAAAAAAGAAAAATATAAAACAGATGAATACATAGAAGGTTTTATAGAAGCAAAACAGCAACAATTAATGGGGCAAGGTAGAGTTTTAGTTAGATTAAGTGGAACAGAGCCGTTAATAAGAGTTATGGTTGAAGGAGAAGATTTAGATATTATAACTAACGTTGCAAATGAAATAATAGAAAAAATTAAATCAAGATTAGGAATATAAAGCCTTAAATAAAGGATAATAAGATGAGAGATAAAAATAGATGGGAAGATTATAAACTGCTAGATGCAACCGACGGTATGCGTCTTGAAAATTGGGGTGGGGTGATATTAGTTCGCCCTGATCCACAAGTGGTTTGGAAATCAGACAGAAAAAGCGATTTATGGGATAAAGCTCACGCAGTTTATCATAGAAGTGAAAAAGGCGGTGGAAACTGGGAAATTAAAAAGAGCTTTAAAGAAAAATGGAATATTAATTATGGCGATTTAAAATTTATCGTGTCGCCAACTGGTTTTAAGCATACTGGTCTGTTTCCAGAACAAGCTGTAAACTGGGACGAATATGCAAAACTAATTAAAAAAGAAAACAGAGAAATTAATGTTTTAAATCTATTTAGCTACACAGGTGGTGCCTCTTTAGCTTGCGCAAAAGCAGGGGCGAAAGTTTGCCATGTCGACGCATCAAAAGGCATGGTGCAATGGGCAAGAGATAATGCAAAAATTTCAAATCTTTCAGATGCACCTATTCGCTGGATAGTTGATGATTGCATTAAATTTGTGCAAAGAGAAATTAGAAGAGGCAATAGATACGATGCAATTATTATGGATCCTCCAAGCTATGGAAGAGGGCCAAACGGCGAAGTGTGGAAATTAGAAGATAATATTTATGATTTAATAAAAATGTGTAGTGAAATTTTAAGCGATGATCCTTTGTTTTTTGCTATTAATAGCTACACAACAGGCGTTTCAGCTTCAACTATGGAATATATGATTGAAGAAGAAATCGGCTCAAGATTTAAAGGGACTGTTTCTAGTGATGAAATTGGAATAACAGTTCAGTCGACTAATAAAGCACTTGCCTGTGGAAGTACAGCATTTTGGCAAAAATACTAAACAATAAGGAATTATAAAATGATATCAGTTAAAAATTTATATTTTAAATATGATGAAGAAGCAAAAAATGCTCTAAACGGAGTTAGCCTTGAAATTAATAAAGGCGAGTTTGTTGCAGTTTTAGGCTCTAATGGTTGTGGAAAATCAACACTTGCAAAACATTTTAATTCAATACTAATTCCAACTGACGGCGAAGTGCTTATCGATGGTATGAACACAAAAGACTACGAAAACACTTTTAAAATTCGTCAAAGAGTTGGAATGGTTTTTCAAAATCCAGATAATCAAATCGTAGCAACAATAGTTGAAGAAGATGTTGCGTTTGCACTTGAAAATCTTGGAGTTGAGCCTAATGAAATTAGAAGAAGAATAGATGATGCAATGGAAAAAACAGGCGTTTTAAAATTTAAAGATAAAGCACCACATCAACTTTCAGGCGGACAAAAACAAAGGGTTGCGATTGCTGGAATAATCGCTATGCGCCCAGATTACATTGTTTTAGATGAACCTACTGCTATGCTAGATCCAGAAGGCAGAAGAAAAGTTTTAAAAACTATAAAATATCTAAATGAAGAATTTAATATCACTGTTATTTTAATCACTCATTATATGGACGAGGCTGCTGGGGCAGATAGAGTTATCGTTATGAATGAAGGGAAAATTTTAGAAGATAGTAATCCAAAAGAGATATTTTCTAAAGTTGAGTGGATTAAAAGTTTAGCTTTAGATGTTCCACAAACGAGTGAAATTGCACACGAATTATCAAAAGAAGGCTTTAATTTATCGGCTAAAGCTATTTCGATTGATGAAGCGGCACAGCAGTTATACGAATTTTTAAAGGAGAAATAAATTGGCAGTTTTAAAAATTAGTAATCTTTCTTACACATACAATAAAGGTATGCCAAATCAAACAAAAGCAATAGATAATATTAATCTTGAAATCCAAGAAGGAACTTTTGTTGGAATAATTGGGCATACTGGCTGTGGAAAATCAACGTTGATAAGCCATTTTAACGGACTAAATAAACCTCAAGAAGGAAATATTTATCTCAATGGCAAAGATATGTGGAAAGATTATAATAATATTAGAGATGTACGTTTTGAAGTAGGGCTTGTTTTTCAGTATCCTGAATACCAACTCTTTGAAGAAACTTGCTATAAAGATATAGCCTTTGGACCAAAAAATATGGGGCTATCAGAAGAAGAAATAGACGAAAGAGTAAAATTTGCTGCAAAATTTTGCTTTATTGATGATGAAATGCTTTTAAAATCTCCGTTTGAGTTATCAGGCGGACAAAAAAGAAGAGTGGCTATTGCAGGTATTATCGCTATGAAACCAAAGGTTTTAGTTTTAGATGAGCCATGCGCAGGACTTGATCCACAAGGCAGAGAACAGATTTTAAATCAAATTAAAAACTATCATTTACAAACAAAAAGCACTGTTATATTAGTGTCGCATTCAATGGAAGATATAGCAAATTATGCGGATGAAGTTATAGTTATGCAGTCAGGCGAAATTTTCAATTTTGATAAAACAGAAAATATATTTGCCGATGCACAAAAACTTAACGAAATGGGACTTGGTATTCCAGATATAACTAAGGTGTTTTTAAAATTAAAAGAGATGGGAATTGATATAAACACAGATGTTTACACTATTCCTTATGCATTAAAAACTCTTTTAAAATATAAAAATAAGGAGAATGGCGATGCTACGTGATATAACAATTGGCCAGCATTTTCCTGGCAATAGCCCTGTTCATAAATTAGATCCACGCCTTAAAATATTAGCAGTTATAGCTTTTATAGTGGTTTTATTTTTATCAACGAATTTTATGGGGTTATTTTTATCGGCAGTATTTGTTTTAATAGCTTTTTTATTAAGTAAAATCCCAGTTAAAATGCTATTAAAAAGTATGAAACCGATTTTACCTCTTATTATATTCACAGTTGTTTTAAATTTGTTTTTTATAACAGGAGATGTATTGATATTTAGTTTTTGGAAAATAACTATTTATTTAGAGGGTGTTTATTTTTGTATTGTTATGGTGTGTAGAATTGTTTTATTAATTTCAGGCACTTCACTTTTAACTTATACAACTAGCCCTATTGATTTAACTGATGCAATGGAAAGATTAATGAAACCATTAAATCTTATAAGATTTCCAGTTCATGAAATGGCGATGATGATGACTATTGCTTTAAGATTTATTCCAACATTAGTTGATGAAACAGATAAAATTATTAATGCTCAAAAATCAAGAGGTGCTCTTTTAGATTCAGGCACTTTTTTAGAAAGAGTTAAAGCCTTAGTGCCAATATTAATTCCACTTTTTATTTCAGCTTTTAGACGTGCGGACGAGCTTGCAACTGCTATGGAAAGTAGATGTTATAGCGGTGGTGAAGGAAGAACAAGGCTAAAACAATTAAAAATAACAAATCAAGATATACTAACGAGTTTATTTTGCCTAATATTTTTCGCACTTATTTTTGCGACAAGATTTTACTTTACAGGGGTGATATAATTGAAAGTATTGTTAAATATTGAATTTGATGGAACAAATTATCATGGGTTTCAAATTCAAAATAACGCAGTGAGTGTTTTTGAAGTTTTTCAAGATGCACTAATAAAAATTTTAGGCGAAAAAGTTGATATTAAAGGTTGCTCAAGAACCGACACAGGCGTTCATGCAAAAAATTATTATATCAGCTTTGAAACAACAAAAGATTTAATATTATCAAAACTACCACTTTCTTTAAATGCAAATTTACCATTAGATATAAGAGTGAAAAGCGCAAAAGAGGTTTTTGGAGAATTTCACGCAAGGTATTCAGCAAAGAAAAAGGAATACACCTACTATATAAAAAACAGCCATATAGACGATGCTTTTAATAATAAATATTATTTTAAAGTGCCTTATAAATTAGATGCCAATTTAATGGATAAAGCTGCAAAAGAGTTTGTAGGGGAATACGATTTCACTTCGTTTATGTCACAAAAATCTGCAATAACTGATTGCACAAGAGAGGTTTATTCGGCATCTGTTGTAAAAAATGGCGATATGATTGAATTTAAAATTTTAGCTAATGGATATTTATATAATATGGTTAGAATTATGGTAGGCACTTTAATAAAAATTGGATGTAAAAAAATAGAAATACAAGATGTTAAAAAAATAATTTATAGTAAAAATAGAAATAATGCAGGAGTTACTGCCCCTGCAAAAGGACTGTTTTTAACAGATGTTATTTATGAATAAAAAAGGAAATCAAAATGCAAGAAAACGCAAGGCTTACTAGAAAAGAGCTAACACAAAAGAATAAAACTCTAATTAGAAAGCAAAAAACTACAAGGGTTATTATAGTAATATTGCTTTCTAGTGTTATATTGTATATAACTGGTATTTACGGCGCATCGCTTGCTTATTTTGGAGATTTTTTAAGTAATATCAGTGTGTATTTTGCTGTGGGCGATGGCTGGCCGTTAGAGGGAGAGTTTTCAAAAGCCTTGCAAGTGGAAACAACAGATAATGCACTATGCTTAGTTAGCGAAGATTATTTAAAAGTTTACTCACCAACGGCAAAAGAAGTGCAAAGCTATAATCATGCAATGCAAACACCAATTATAGACACTTCGGGTAGTAGGATTTTATTATATAATCCAAAACAAACGAGTTTTAAAGTTTTGCATAGTGATGAGGTTATTTTTAATCAGGAAGTTGGAGAAAAAATAACGCATGGCACGATTTCTAAAGATAACACTATTGCTATAACCTCTGAAAGTGAAAGTTATAAAGGTCAGGTTGTGGTGTATGATTATTCACTAGAACAGCAATTTGTTTGGAATTGTAGTAAAGGGTATCCAGTATATTCAGTGATTTCAGATAATGGCGATTATTTAATGCCTGTTGTTTTAAATAGTGAAGATGGAAATATACTGAGTGATATTTATATAATAAATGTTAATGAATATACTGAAGAATTTATAATTTCTCACACAGAATATCCACTTAATATTGATATAACTAATACTAATAAAGCAATAATCACTTACACAAATCATATATCTGCTTTTGATATTAAAGAGCAAAAAGAATTATATTCTTTTAATATTGAGAATAAAAATATATTAATTTCAAAATTTAGCAATCCATATATTCTAGCTGTTTTTGGCTCATATGAAACTTTAGAGCAATCGAGCGTTGTTTTACTTGATGAAACATTAACTCCACTAATGCAAATTGAAGTAAGTGAGGAAATAAAAGACACACTACTAGTAAATCAAAGGGTGTATATTTTATCTCAAGAGTTTATTTATGAGTATAATTTACAAGGAGAGCTACTTAATAAAACACAGGCAAATCCAAATCAAAAATTATTAATAGACTATCAAGGTGCTTTGGTTTTAGCATCAGATAGCATAACAGAAATAGAAAAAACAAATTAGAGGAGAAATAAAATTATGATTACAGATATCGTACTTATATCAATTATTGCACTTTCAATTATTATAGGATTTTACAAAGGCTTTGCATCTTCATCACTAGAATTTCTTTCTAGCATTATTAGCTTAATAGCTTCATATTTTATAGCGGGGGTTATCGCAACATTTGTGTTCGATACGTTTTTAAGAGCTGATTTTATTGATAGCATATTCGCAACCATGCAATCAACAGCTATATCTAGCGTTGATCCTTCAACTATTGTGAATGGATTTTTATCTGAAATAGATGCAGATTTTTTAAAAGGTATTGCAAATAGCTTTGTTGCAGATTTAGGAATTGGTGTTGTTAACCCAACAGTAGAAGGCGCTACAATTATTGTTGATTCAGTGGTTCGCCCAGTTGTTGAAATCTTAATAGGTTTTGTTGCATTTATTATACTATTTATTATTTTAAAGTTAGTTGTTAGATCATTTGCAAAAAGCCTAGAGCTTGTTAATAAAATTCCGTTAATTGGAATTGGAAATAGATTAATGGGAATTGTTTCTGGTGGTATTATTGGCGTTATTTATGCAACACTAATAACATTTATATTTATTTTAGTTGGGCTTGTTTCAGACTCACAAGCTATAACACAAAATTTAATCTATGATAGTAGAATAGTGTCAACTGTTTTAAATACAATTATTGATGTTGTGAATTAAAGAAAAGAATCAAAGGAGGGGATTTATATGATGTGCGAAAGATGCAATAAGCGTCCTGCAATGATATATGTTCAAAGTAATGAATCGGGCGAAGCGAAAAGTAAAGGTTATTGCCTTACTTGTGCAAAAGAATTAAATATAAAACCCATTGATGATATGATGAAGCAAATGGGCATTGGCGAAAAAGAATTAAAGGCAATGGAAGATCAATTTAAAGGCTTAATGGAAAGTTCAGAAGGTGAAGACGGAAAGCCATTAGATTTTAAAAGTATGCTTTCAGGGCTTGGCGATATGGGAATAGAAGACGATGATGAAGATGAGGACGAAGATTTTGAACTTGGAGGCTCATCAACTATCCCTGTTAGCGATGATGAAGATAAAAAATCTGCTAAAAAAAGAAAAGCTAAAAGAAAATTCTTAGACCAATACTGCGAAAATCTAACGGATAAAGCGAAAAAAGGCGAAATAGATAGAGTTATCGGCAGGGCTGATGAAATATATCGCTCTATTCAAATTTTATCTCGCCGTCAAAAGAATAACCCTTGCTTAATAGGTGAAGCTGGTGTTGGTAAAACTGCTATTGCAGAAGGTATTGCTTTAAAAATAAGCAAAGGTGATGTGCCACAAAAATTAAAAAATAAAGAAATATACCTTGTTAATATGACAAATCTAGTTGCTGGAACACAGTTTCGTGGACAGTTTGAGGCTAGAGTTAAAAGTCTTATTAGTGAAGTGAAATCTAATGGAAATATAATACTATTTATCGATGAAATTCACACTATCACTGGTGCTGGAGATTCTGAAGGTGCTATGAATGCAGGTAATATTTTAAAGCCAGCTTTATCAAGAGGTGAAATTCAAGTTATCGGTGCTACAACTTTTTCAGAATATAGAAAATTCATTGAAAAAGATTCAGCTTTAGAAAGAAGATTTCAGCCAGTAAAAGTTGAAGAACCATCAATTTCAGATACTATTGATATAATTTCAGGTATTAAAGAATACTATGAAAAGTATCATTTTGTTAAAGTTTCTCAGCAGATAGTTGATTTAACTGTTAGAATGAGTGAAAAATATATCACGGATAGATTTCTGCCAGATAAAGCGATAGATTTATTAGATGAATCTTGCGCTTGTTGTAATTTAAGAAATCCAAAAATCTCCCAGTGGCTCGAAGAATCAGAAGAACTTAAAAAATTAGATGCAAAACTTGAAGCACTTCAAAGCGTTACAGATAAAGATTTAGACTATGAAAAAATAGCTCAAGTGAAACAAGAAATATATCATAAAGAAACAAAGGTGAGCGAATTGTTCACCGAAGTTAGTGATATTAACGTTGAAATTGATGATATAGCTAGAGTTATTCATTTATGGACTGGGATTAGTGCTGTTAAAATTAAAGAGAGCGAATATTCAAAAATTCAAGGCCTTGAAGGAAAACTTTTAGAAAATATAAAAGGTCAAGATAATGCAGTGAATTTAGTTTCAAATGCTATAAAAAGAAATAGAGCAGGCATTTCAGGAAAACTTCGCCCAGCAAGCTTTTTATTCGTTGGCCCTACTGGTGTTGGTAAAACGGAATTAGTAAAACAACTAGCAAACCAATTATTTGACACTGTTGATCCGATGATACGTTTTGATATGTCGGAATTTATGGAAAAACACGCTGTTTCAAGATTGATTGGCTCTCCGCCAGGATATGTTGGATATGATGAAGCAGGGCAATTAACAGAAAAAGTTAGAAGAAAGCCTTATAGCGTTGTGTTATTTGATGAAATTGAAAAAGCACATCCAGACGTTATGAATATCCTTTTGCAAATATTAGACGAAGGAAAAATTAACGATGCACACGGCAGAGTTGTAAACTTTGAAAATACTGTTATCGCTATGACTTCTAATGCAGGAAGCACAGATAAAAGCGGAATTACTGGATTTAATAAAACAATTCAAGATAATTCAAAAGAAAAGGTTATGCGTGCTTTGAATGATTTTCTGCGTCCTGAATTTTTAGCTAGAATTGATGAAATAGTGGTGTTTAATCCATTATCCGATGAAGTGCTAGAAGAAATTGCAGATTTAATGCTAAATGAATATGTAAAACCAATGGCGCAAAAAGGAATTGATTTATCTTGGGATAAAAATGTGCTTTCAGTTATCACTAAAAAAGCTCAAGGCGGTAAGTTTGGAGCAAGAGATATTCGCCGAGTTATTAGAAAAGAAGTTGAAGATAAAATAGCAGGAGCAATAGTTGATAATGTAAAAGTTGATAAATTAAATGTGACTTGTGAAAATGATGAGATAATAGTTAAATTTAAGTAAAAAAGTATTGACAAACAAGGTTTAATAAGTTATAATATATTCTGTCGCTAAGAGATAGTGGCAGATATACGCGGGTGTAGTTTAGTGGTAGAACTCCAGCCTTCCAAGCTGGTCGTGTGGGTTCGATTCCCATCACCCGCTCCAAAATAAAAAAGACAATCGTAAGATTGTCTTTTTTATTTTGTAAATTTTTGAGCAATTAAAACGCATAAATCATAAGGCGAAGATTTTAGCTTTTGGAATTTTAAAAAATGCATATGATATGTTAATTAATATACGGGATAAAAACTTGTAGAATAGGTTTTTATTAAATACCAAATTTAAAAGTAACTATGTTATTTGAAAGAAATAATCTATTTAATAAAAATAATATTCCAGTAATTCACATTAATTCAAATTAATGCCTACAAATTTATAGATATATAATTAAATTTTTTAATGTTTGTAATAAAAATATGTAAAAAAGAACAATTTTTGTAAAAAAGCTATTTTATGATTTCACTATATTAGAAAATATGGAAAAATGATACATTTTATGATAATAATTGGAATGTCGAGATTTCAAAAATTCCCTTAAAATTGAAAATATTGGAATGAAAATAAGCATTTTGCACATTGAAAAGTTAATAAATATCTGTTTTATTATCATTTAATACAATTTAAGAAAAAATGTATAAATGTAACATCGATGTAACAAAATTTTGCTATAATATCGCAAGACAAACAAAGTCGTAATAAATTTAAGGAGAAAACAATGAAAGAAGTTACTAAAAAAATATTTAATAGTAAGATAAGCAAAAGAATAGTTTGTTTTGTGTTAGTGTTTTCAATTTTAAGTTCAATCATAAGTTCTAATACAGTTACATATGCAACTGATGAAGAATTATATCAAGAGATTAAAACTGAAAATATATCAACAAAATTTACATCTAAACTAATAAACGATGTAGAAGTTGTAGAAATAGAGGTGTATGCAAATAATGAAGATACACAAATTATATCTATAACAATGCCAGATGGCGTGAACGTTGAAGGCAATAAAGCTATGTATATTTCCAGTGAAAACGGGATGTTAGATTTTATTGTTAATTATTCAAAGCAAAACCAAGAACTACAAGAAGAAGTGATATCATCAGAAGAAGTGACATCATCAGAAGAAGTGACATCATCAGAAGAAGTGGTATCATCAGAAGAAGTGGTATCATCAGAAGAAGTGGTA
>CAYJGG010000050.1:0-14962 GCA_964369915.1 uncultured Oscillospiraceae bacterium
AATATAATCGAACCGGCTAATTGCCAATCAACATTTGCCATATTATTTTCTCCTTCTTTTGTAAATATACTAAAACGTTTTACCTATCTACTAACAAAATATCATTTTTATATTAAAATGTCAAGTTTTTTAAGACTTTTTCTTTACATTTCAACATTTTACTGCTATAATAAAAGCAAATCAATTTAAATAAGCATGATTACTTAAATCAGCTTTTTAGTTTAACGTTACACCATATTAGGAGGTTTTTATGTTATTCGAGAATTTACCAGAAAAAAAAGTAGGTATTTCAAGTTTAGAATTTCGTGATGGTCAGCAATCATTATTAGGCACTAGAATTAAAGGTGAAGATATGTATCCTATCCTTGAAGCATTTGATAAAGTTGGGTTTCACTGTATGGAAATGTGGGGCGGTGCAACTTTTGATGTTGCAATGAGATTTTTAAACGAAGATCCATGGGATAGACTTCGAGAATTCAAAAAAAGGGTAAAGAATACGCCTTTAAGAATGTTTTTAAGAGGACAAAATCTTGTGGGGTATAAACAATACGCCGATGATATTGTTGAAAAATTTATTTTTGCCGCTGCTGATGCAGGTATTGATATTTTCCTAATTTTCGATGGATTAAACGATGTTCAAAATTGTAAAACTGCCATTAAAGCAGTTAAAGATGCTGGCAAAATAGCCGAAGCAAATATTATTTATGCTGTTAGCCCTGTTCACACTGTTGAGAAATTTGTTCAAATCGCAAAAGACTACCAAGCAATGGGTGTTGAGGCTGTTCATATCGAAGACACTTCTGGAAGTATGACACCTGATGCAGCTTTCACAATAATTTCTGAACTTAAAAAAGCATTAAATGTACCTGTTCATTTGCAATGTCATGCAACTAGCGGACTTGCACAGCTATGTTACTGGGAAGCATTAAGAGCTGGGGTTGATGTTCTTGATATGGATGTTTCTTCTTTAGCGATGGGAACTAGCCACCCACCTTTAGAAAGCATGATTTTTGCTATGCAGGAAACGCCATTTAAAACTGATATTAATTTAAAAGATATTGAGCCAATCAATGCACATTTTAAAACTTTAAGAGCAAAATATAAAGAATTCGAAAGTTCATTTGTTGGCGCTGACATTGGAGTTTTACAACACCAAATACCAGGCGGTATGCTTTCTAATATGGAATTACAGCTAAGACAAATGAAATCACTAGATAGATTAGATGAGATTTTGCAAGAAGCTGTAAATGTAAGAAAAGATTTTGGGTACCCACCACTAGCAACACCTTTCTCACAAATAGTAGGCTCACAAGCTACTGCTAATGTTTTAACTGGTCAAAGATATAAAATGCTTTCAAATGAAACTAAAGATTATATCGCAGGAAAATATGGAAAAATCCCTGGCGAAGTTACTTTAGAATTAAAAAATTTAGTTTCACAATCACGAGAATTCGTAGTTGGAAGACCTGCTGATTTAATAGCACCTGAGTTTGAAAAATACAAAGAGGAATCTAAAGGGCTTGCTAGAACACAGGAAGATATCCTATCTTACGCTCTTTTCCCTAACATTGCAAAAGATTTCTTAAAAAACAAATACGGATTATAATATTTTAATTTTAACTGCACTCTACCGCTTTAATAGAGTGCAGTTAATTTTAATATGTTTGCGTATTTTCTTTTTTTATACTATAATATATTTAGCTATTAAGCTAATTTTTTTTAAGGAGATTATATGGCAACAATTAAAGACGTAGCTGCGCTTTGCGGTGTTTCTTATTCAACAGTTTCCTTAGTTTTAAATAACAAAGGCGATATTAGTGGAATTTCAAAAGCTACACAAGAAAAAGTTTTATTAGCAGCACTAGAATTAAAATATACACCAAACACTGCTGCTAGAAGTTTAAAATCATCGCAAAAAGGATTCACTATCGCTTTATATTGGGCAGATGATTACAGGTGGAGCTTTATAAGTCGAATTATGGCTGGTATTCAAAATGCCTTATCATCATTTGATGATGAAATAAAAGTAGTTATAAGAACATATAAAAATGATTTTTTAAAAGATGATGCTTCTCTAATTACAGGCACTGATTTTCACGGCGCTATTATCGCTGCTGCATCTTTTGAAGATTTAAAATATCTTGAAAATTCTCAATTATCAATTCCTATTATTTTATTAAATAGAAGTAGCGAAAAATATCCAACGGTTGAAATAGATAACACTCTTATCGGCAAGCAATCTGCTCAATATTTCTTTAATAATAATATTAAATCAGTAACTGCTTTTTTCACTTTTGAAAATCATCCAACTATTAAACAGCGTGATGAAAGTTTTTTGTCGGCTTGTTCATCAAAAGATATAAATGTTAACGCTGTATATTTAAATGACAACACCATGAAATCAGGGTATAATTATATATTAAATAATTTCAAATTAAAAAACTCTTTAACGGACGGTATTTTCTGTGATAGCGATTTTGTTGCAAGAGGAATCCTTTCAGCTTTAAATGATAAAAATTGGAAATGCCCTGAAGATGTTAGCATCTTATCTATGAGAATTGGTGAATTAGATGCCTGCAAATATTCCAATCCTCCTTTAACAACTATAAATATTCCATACGAAAATCTTGCCCAAAACTGCGTTCAGCTTTTAATGGGCTTCATAAAAAAAGAACATACTTTTCCTATTCATATAACTTTAGAAAGTGATTTTTATATAGGAAAAAGCTTTAAAGATTAAGGAGAAATATGCCAACTGTAAAAGATGTATCAAAACTTGCAGGGGTTTCCACTACCACCGTTTCAATTGTAGTTAACGGGCAAGCAGATAAAAAAAGAATTTCAAAAAAAACTAGAGAAAAAGTTTTATGGGCAGTAAAAGAATTAAACTACACACCTAATCTTTCTGCAAGAAAATTGCGTGGAGCAAAAAACAAAGAGCTAAATATCGGTATTTTTTGGGCTGCAGATACAAGAGCCGCTATTATAAACAGGGTTATTCAAGGTGTTCAAAAGGCTAAAGTTAATAGTGATTATAGTATTAATATAGTAATCTGCCCTTTTGAAAACGGGAAAATTCATAAAGAAAAAAACTTGTACACCCCTTTTCATTTTGATGGAGCTATTATCGCTACTGCAAGTATTACGGATATGGAATTCCTTCAAAATAATAAGCCATTTATCCCCGTAGTTCTTTTTAACAGACAGTGCGATGAATTTAGTAGTGTTGGAGTTGATAATAAGGCTGTGGGAAGTATCGCCTTTGATATCTTAAAAAATTCTGGAGCAAAAAGTATAGCTATTGCTAAAATCGATAATGATGATCGTTTTCTTTCAATGGCAACTCGCCGAAAAGCGTTTCAAGAAAAAAGTAAGGAAAATAAAATCATAATAAGCGATATTATTTCCGCAAAAAACTCTTTAGAGGGTGGAACCGATATAGCTTCAAAACTTATACAATCTCCTTTGCCTAATGCTATATTTTGTGATAGTGATTTTATCGCCCAAGGAATTTTAAATTTTTTCTTATTAAACAATATAAAAGTTGGCGAAGATGTGTCTATTTTATCTATTGGCTTCTCTGAAGCTGAAATTTCTAAGCACACTATTCCATCTTTATCAATAATCGATATCCCATATGAAGATATCGCCGAAAAAAGTATACAAGTAATCACCGATATTATCCTTAATGGAACCAAACAAACATCCAACTTTATACTTCCTTTTAAAATTCATTTAAGACAGTCTTGCAGATAATTTATATTTTTTAGATAGTATAAATCAAAGTTTTTTGTATAAAAAATATAGCTCAAAGACTATTTTGCAATCACAAAAATCAGAATAATATAAATATTATTTATATAAACATAAAAAACAGGGCACATGTCCTGTTTTTTATGTTTTTTTAATATCCTAAGTTTTCTTTAACTATAACTATTTCAATTCTATCTTTAAATCTATTTTTCTTTAAAGTTACTTCCCCACAGCAAATCCGCTGTGGACTATTACAATCTTGACAGACACCAGTTTTTGTGCAAGGAGTGTCTAATTTTAATCTTATGGCATTTTTAGGAGCAACAATTGTTTTCACCCTATGAATTGCATCTTCTAAAGTTTCAACAATTTTATTTACACCTACAACCAGCACAACTTTTTTAGGACCTGATAAAATAGGCGCCACTCTTGTGCATCTGCCATCAACATTATATAAATATCCACTTGTGGTAACTGCATTGCAAGATGCAAAAAAGGTATCACATGTTAATCTGGAAATAATTGCGTCCTGCACTTCCTCGGGTGTTTTTGCAGCATAGATATCCTTAAAAACAAATTCTCCATTTTCAATATATTCTTTTAAGCCTATTTCTATAATTGTGCTTGAGCCACCTCTGACAACCTTTTCGCCACTTTTTATTAAACTTTTGCAATAAGCGAGTGCCATTTCTTTATTTTCTACAACTCTCACTGTAAAATTGTTCTTTTTTAAATTGATAACGGTTTTATCAATAATTGCATCTAAATTATCCATTAAATCACCCTTTCATTAAACCACAAAAGACTACACTACGGTAGCCTTTTGCAGGATATCAAATTTATTTTTTTGCGATTCTTTTTCTTTACGTTAGTTAATTACACTTTTATCTAAGTCTTAATTAAAAACATAATGTTGTTTTGCGATTAAATTTATTATAATATTTATTAACTTAAAGCTAATCTATATTATCTTTTTATAATATAAATTTCAGTTTTCCTTTTGGGCAATATGTAACGCCCAAAGATTGCGTTGCAATCACGAAAAACTAATAATATGAAGATTATTTATAAAATATCATTAAATTATATTTAATGTAATTTTATTTTACTCTAGGCACCGTGAAACTACCTTGCGGAAGAAGTAAAACTTTTGCATCTTCTCTTCCAAGTTTTTTGTAAGCTAATTTTATAGCTTCATCTAAATCTTTCGCTGGTGAAAATAGTAGTAATTCTGCTAATTCATCTTCTATTCCTGAAACTAAGATAAATTCTACTCCGTCCATCAAACTAGTAACACCATACGCTTTGTGTCCCCCAATTTGGAAATCATCCCTAACTGCTTGAGCAACTCTTTTTGGAGTTTTATATTCTCTCATCATCTCTTCATATTTTTTAGAGCCGCTACCTTCTCTACATTCACCAATTATAATACAAACGCCATTATCTTTCACTGCAGCACGAGCATTAACCATTGTTTTATGTAGTTGGTATACATCTATATCTTTTGGGTAGCCACCAGCACTTGCAATTACAATGTCTGCTTTTTCTTCTAAGTCAGTAACATAAACTTCATCAACAAACTTGCAAGCTTCTATGTGAGCTTTTATATAATCGCCAGCAAACACTCTTAATGTTTCTTTTTTCTCATTAAGAACTACATTAATTAAGAAAGTTGGTCTACACATTTCCACCGCTTCAATTTGATCTTCATATACTGGGTTTCCATGTAAACTGCAAATAAAAGAACCTTCATCAAAAATATAGCTATGGTTGTTTCTAATAGTTTCGTAATAAGCTACTCCTGGAAGCATCGCCTTCCTTCCTCCGCCATAGCCAGCTAAATAATGTGGTAACACACTACCTGTGCAAACGATTTTATCAGCATTTGCTACTAAGTTATGAAAACGCACCTCTGTACCTAATTTTGTTTTTCCAAAGTAAGTGAATTGTTCTATATCAAGGCAATCCCCGCTATAAAGTGAAACCCTTGAAGCAACCTCTGCGCCCACTTCGTGCGCCATTTCTTCTTGAGGCATTGGTCTATGAGCACCTAGCGCAAAAATAACAAACATATCTTTATCTGGTATTCCTATTTCGTTAAGTTCATTAAACATAACTGGTAAAAATTCATGAGTGTTTGCAACCCTAGTTGAATCATTAACTATAAACGCAACAACGTCGCCCTTTTTAAAGTTTTCAGCAAAAGGTTTTGAACCTATTGGGTTATTTATCGCTTTTTTAATTTCTGCTTGAGGATTTTCTAGTGGAGAAAATAGATTCATTTTTAATTCTCCGATTACACTATTTTCTTCTAAACTACCTTTAATATAGCTATCGCCATACTTAAAAGAATATTCTTTTTTTGACATTTTTTGACTCCTTATTCTTCTTCGAAAAATTCATTTTTAACATATGTAATGCCATCCATTAATCTTCTTGCTGTTCTATCAACTGCAATACGATTAAACTTCACTGTTCCATCCTCATTTACAGTTGCATCTGATTCAACAGGGATAATACCTCCTGGATGTCCAATATGCAATGTCTTTTTAGCACGACTTTCTTCGCTTAGCAAATCATAAACTATACTTCCTGGAATTCTTGCTGCTGCACCCATAGATACAGTTCCTGAAACAGGATGTGTTTTATGCATTCTAAGCATAAATAATAATCTTGAAACTATGTCTATGTCTTCTGCCTTAACTTCCTTTTTATTTTTAGTTTTATATGCTTTTGGTTTACTTACTATTGCAAAGAATGGGTTGTATGGACTCTTAAGAGTTGCTTCTTCTAAAGTAGTGGCAAGTCCTATTTTAATAGCAACAGTTCCTCTTATTTTTTCTATTAACTCCATAAGAGCTGGATCACCTTCTATTTCTTCAACAGTTTCTGTCCCATGCATGCCTAAATCTTGTGCATGTACATAAACTAACACACTTCCAGCGTCTACAATTGAAACATCAAATGTTTTTCCATCAACTTCAACTACATCTCTAACATTTCCAGTTGGTAAAACTTTTCCTGTTATAGCTCCAACTCCTTGCGACCAATCAAGAACAATTTTTGCTCCTGTTCCTGGGCAACCATCAATGCTAAAATCGCCTGTCACCATAGCTTTGCCATCTTTCACTGGAACTTCAGCAATTAGCATTTTTTCACAGTTTTTCATATTTATTCTAACTTTAGTTATTGGTTCTGTAACTGTAACCATTCCTTCATCAATGGCAAAAGGACCTACTGCTGATGAAATATTCCCACATAATCCATTATAATCAATGAAATCTGTTTCAAAACTTACTTGACCAAATGTGTAATCAACATCTGCCCCTTCTAAAGTTGGCGGTCCGATAATTGCAAGTTTACTTGTTAAAACGTCTGCACCACCTAACCCGTCAATTTGTCTTGGATCTGCACCACCAAATATCTTGCTAATCACTCTATCTCTTATTTTTTCATTTTGTGGTAAATCTGTTTTCTTTAAAAATATAGCTTTACTTGTGCCCCCACGCATAATTGCGCATTTAATCATTTTGCTTTCTGTAATCATAATATCCTCCATTTTTAAAATTTGTAAACTTAATTTCTTACTTTAACTTGATACTATCATAGTGCATATATTTTGGTCAACAAGCTCTCAAATGATTAATTTAGTTGCACATGGTAATTATATTATTTTTGTTGAAAATGACATTTTTTTTAGGCTAAACCTCTCAATAGCCTTTTTATGGCATTTATTAATGTTTCATTTTTTGCTTAATTTAGTAAATTTGAAACATTTGATTGCAAATTAAATATTAAAACTGTATAATATTATTAGTAAGCATAATACGATAACATTACTTTTAATGCAGGAGATTAGAGATGAATAATAAAATCAAAATAACATTTGTAGTGTACAGAAAGCTATTAAAACTTGTTAATTCCACTTTAGAAACATATTATGACTCTGACATTGAATTCAGCATAATCGATACTACTTTTGATAATCTAATGAGCAATGAAAATGTGAATAAGATGAAAAAGGCAGATGTTTTAATTGCAGGCGACGCCTTTTCAAATGTTATAAAGCAAAATATTATGACGCCTGTTGTTCAAGTTTCTATATCCACTTCTGATTATATCCAAAAAATATTAGAGGCAAAACAGGTTGGCACAAATATAGCAATAGCAAGTTATAACCCTATTGAAGATTTTAACTGCTCAGAGTTCAGTCAAATTTTTAATGTTAATTTAATTAATATAGTATTTCAAAATATGGAAGACCTTGAACAGCAAATTAAAGAAAATAATCTGGATTTTATTATCGGCGCTAGCCTTGCTAATGAAGTAGCTACAAAATTTAGCATTCCTGCAACTTTGGTTTATAGCAGTTCTCATTCTGTTATAACCGCCATAAAAGGAGCGAAAAAATTAGCACTATCAAATTATACTCACAGACAAAATAATCGCTTATATGAAGCTGTTATAAATTTTAATCCAAGTGGTATTTTGGTTTTAGATGATCAAGGATATATTATATCCTCTAATCCATCTGCCTCAAAAATACTTAACACCGCTTATGAAACTCTTGTAAATAAGCATATTGATATCATTTTAAAAGGATTTGATTTTTCTTTTTTAAAAAATACACCTTCAAAGCAGTTTAAAAATGTTTATGTTATTAATGAAAATAATATAGCTATAAACACCCTTGCATTAGAAGAAGATATTAATATTATAGGCTATTTAATTACGCTTGAAAAAATTTCTTATGTTGCTAAAGTAAATCCATTTAAAAAAATCACCACTGAAACAGAAAGTTTTAAAAGCAAACACTCTTTTGATGATATTATAGGAGAAAGTTCTTGTATTTTAGAGGAGATTAGTAAGGCTAAAAAATTCTCAAAAAAATATTCAAACATTTTAATAACTGGCCCTACCGGAACAGGTAAAGAACTTTTCGCACAAAGTATTCATAATGCTAGCTTTAATTCTGACGGTCCTTTTGTTGCTATTAATTGCGCTGCACTACCAAAAAGTATGCTTGAAAGCGAGCTTTTTGGCTATGAAGAAGGAGCTTTTGCTGGTAGTCGAAAAAACGGCAAGCAAGGACTTTTTGAAATAGCTAATGGCGGAACTATATTTTTAGATGAAATAGGCGCTCTTCCCATTGCTTTACAAGCAAGGATTTTAAGAGTTATTCAAGAAAAAGAAATAATAAAATTAGGTGGCAATCGTATCATTCCTATTAATGTTAGAATTATATGCGCTACAAACACCAATTTAAAAAATAATATTCCTTTATCATTTAGAGAAGATTTATATTATAGACTCAATGTTTTACAACTAAAAATACCTCCTTTAAAAGATAGAGATAACGATATTAAATTGTTGTTTGCCAAATATTTAAATTTAACACTTACACCTGAAATAAGCAAATCACTAGAAGTATTAAAAGTTTACTCTTGGCCTGGTAATATACGTGAGCTTTTAAATATAGTAGAGCGTGTGGCTGTGGAAATAGGAGATTTACATAGCTTTGAAGAAAAAGAAATCTCAAAACTTATTATTTCTGCTATTGGGGAAGAGGATTTTCTTCAAGATATTTTTAAATCCGAAAATATTTCAAATTATTTAGAGATAAAAAACAGTGAAATAACTCCTTCTCTCATAGAAAAATTGTCCGTATTATTTCCAAAAAATCAAACTAGAATTGCCGAAATTTTAAACCTTAGTCGAACAACACTTTGGCGTGTAACTCAAAATTTTAATAATACATAATAAAAAGACCACACTTTGTGGTCTTTTTATTATTATGAATTTACTAAGTTGTCTTTGGACAAGTGGCGATTATTATAAAAAGGGAAATGGTGTTTTAGTAGATGGAGCTAAAAGCAGCACTAACAGTATTGTTATTAATTATTTATACGATCTATGCAACTGAATATATTAATGCATTTATTTGCGTATTTTAATTTTCTAAATTATGTAAATTCGCAATATTTTTTAATATAATCAAAACATCTCACTTTATAGTTTTTATTTGTATTAGTTGCATTAAAATAATATTTTTGATTAATTAAATTAAAAAACGCTTATTTTTTCATTTAAGCCTACAATTCTTTTGTGTATTTTGCACTAAGAATATCCGTTTTTAATACTGATTTTCAATTAACTTACATTTTATTTGAAATCTATTGACTATTGATATATCTTGATGTTATCATTATTTTTAACAATTCTAACACAAGTTATTTTTTGTCTTAGATTAAAAACTCGGAGGGAAAACATATGAAAAAACTATTATCAATTTTATTAGCTTCAGCTATGCTTTTTTCTTTAACGGCATGCTCAAGCGAAACAGAAACTTCAACAGATACAGAAACTTTAACAGATAACACATTTGTTATCGGTGGTATGGGGCCACTTACAGGCGCTGCTGCCTCTTATGGAATTTCTGTAAAACAAGGCGCTGAAATCGCTATCGAAGAAATCAATGCTGCAGGCGGTGTTGTTGTAGGCGATACCTCTTACACACTTGAATTAAACTTTGTAGATGATGAAGCTAGCGAAGAAACTGCTATCACAGCTTACAACACTTTAATGGACGATGGCATAAACGTTTTAATGGGAACTGTAACTAGTGGTGCTGGTCTTGCTATTATCTCTCAAACATACCAAGATGGAATTCTACAGCTTACTCCTTCTGGCTCTGCTATTGGACTGACTGAATACGATAATGCTTTTAGGCTTTGCTTTACTGATCCACTTCAAGGGCAAATGATGGCTGAATATATCGTTTCTGATTTAGGACTAACTAATGTTGCTGTTATTTATAATAATGCTGATGAATATTCATCAGGTATGAAAGATGCATTCGTTGAAAAAGTGGCTGAACTTGGCGGAAATGTTGTGGCTGAAGAAGCTTTCAACACAGGCGATGTAGATTTCTCAACACAATTAACAACAATCAAAGGCACAGATGCTCAAGCTATCTTCGTTCCTGCATACTATGGTGATGCTGCTTATATTACACAACAAGCTAGCGATAACGGAATGGAACTTCCTTTCTTTGGTGGAGATGGATGGGACGGCATACTATCTCAAGTAACTGATACTAGCACTGTTGAGGGCGCTGTTTTTCTAAGCCCATTCCTTGCTAGCGATCCTAATGTTGCAGATTTTGTTTCTACATACGAAGCTAACTACTCTGCTACTCCAGACCAATTCGCAGCTGATGGATACGACTGTGTGTATGTATTTAAAGCAGCTATGGAGCAAGCTGGCTCAATCGAGAATGCTGATTTAATTTCAGCTATGACTGAAATTTCAATTCAAGGTTTAACTGGTGATATTTCATTTAGTGCAAATGGCGAACCAACAAAAGGTGCTAAATTCATTGAAATCGTTGCTGGCGAATACACAGCTAAACAATAATATCGAAATATTAAATTTAAATATTTAATAATGTTAGGCAGGATATTTTTCCTGTCTAACATATTGTTTTTTTATAAATAGTTTATTAGTTTTCACTCTTCATCAAAATTCACCTAGTTTATAGGGAGGACTATACATAAATGATAAATTTTTTAGAACAATTAATTAATGGACTTCGAACGGGTAGTATATATGCACTTATATCTTTAGGATATACTATGGTTTACGGTATTGCAAAAATGATAAATTTTGCACACGGTGATATCATAATGGTTGGGGCTTATACTTTATATATATTAGTAGCACTTCTTAGTTTTCCAATTCCAGTAGCAGTTATTTTAACTATGGCTATCTGTGCAACTCTTGGACTTGTGATTGAAAGAATTGCTTACAAACCTCTTAGAAATGCTCCTCCGCTTGCTGTTTTAATAACTGCAATCGGTGTTAGCTTTTTTTTGCAAAGCGCCGCTCTTTTAATTTTTAATGCAACTCCTATACCTTTTCAATCTATCATTGATTTTCCTAGCATAACATTTTTAGGCATTACTATTTCTGGAATAACTATTGCAACATTTGTAGTAACAATTATTTGCATGGTATTATTAACTTTATTTGTGCATAAAACAAAGGCTGGAAGTGCTATGAGGGCAGTTTCTGAGGATAAAGGTGCAGCGCAATTAGTTGGAATAAATGTTGATCGCACTATTTCTATGACATTTGCAATAGGCTCTTTTCTAGCTTCAATTGCTGGTATTTTATACATATCTCAGTATCAAACTCTAAGACCTACTATGGGCTCTTTGCCTGGAATTAAAGCCTTTGTTGCCGCTGTTTTAGGAGGAATTGGAAGTATTCCTGGTGCAATGGTTGGAGGCATTATTCTTGGAGTTGTTGAGAGTTTAGCTAAAGCATATATATCAACTGAGCTTTCAGATGCTATTGTTTTTGGTATTCTTGTTGTTGTTTTACTCGTTAGACCATCTGGATTAATGGGCAAAAAACCTAATGAGAAAGTGTAGGTGGTAGTATGAAAAAATTTAAATTAACTAAGAAAAAAAGACTTACATTAAACACTTTTATTGCAATCGCTTCTTATATAATCATCCTAACTCTTATTTCAGGTGGGTTTTTAAACAGACAATTTACATCACTTATAATTCCAATTGGAATAAATATAATTCTTGCAGTATCATTAAATTTAGTAACTGGTTTTTTAGGAGAGCTTTCTTTGGGGCATGCTGGATTTATGTCTATCGGAGCATACACAGGCGCATTAATAACCTTAAACTTAGACGCACCTAGCTATATCGCATTCCCTATTGCTATAATAGCAGCCGGAGTAATTTCTGCATTTTTTGGATTTATTATAGGCATGCCTGTTTTAAGGCTTAATGGCGATTATCTTGCAATCGTAACGCTTGGATTTGGCGAAATTATTAAATCTGTTATAAATTCTCTTGAAATAACTAATGGTGCAAAAGGCTTATCTAAAATCCCTTTATATTCAACTTATCAAAATTTTACAGTTGTCTTTGTATTTGTTATTTTAACTATATTAATAATATCAAACATTATGTCTTCAAGGCATGGTAGGGCTATCACTTCAATTAGAGATAACTCTATCGCCGCTGCTTCTATTGGTATAAACGTAAGTAAGTATAAGATAATGGCATTTGTTATTTCTGCTTTTTTCGCTGGTGTTGCAGGTGTTTTATATGCACATAATGTCGGTATTTTAAAACCTACCACTTTTGATTACAATAAATCTATCGAAATATTAGTATTTGTTGTTTTAGGCGGTATGGGAAGTATTAAAGGCTCGATTATAGCTGCTATAATACTCACAGTTTTACCTGAACTTCTTCGTGATGCCGCTGATTTTAGAATGTTATTATATGCAGTTATTTTAATTGCTTTAATGCTATTTAACCAAAGTGGCCTGAAAGAAAAACTATTTGATCAACCTTTCTTTCAAAAAATATTTAAAACTAAAAAGGAGAGTGAAATATAATGGCACTTCTTGAAGTTAAAAATTTAGGCATATCTTTTGGTGGTCTTCGTGCTGTTGATAACTTTGAAATTTCTATTGAAAAAGGAAAACTTCAAGGTCTTATCGGTCCAAATGGCGCTGGAAAAACAACTGTTTTTAATATGCTCACTGGCGTTTACAAGCCAACAGATGGTAAAATATTATTAGATGGAGTTAATATTGCAGGAAAACTCCCTGCTGATGTTTGCAAAAGTGGGATGTCACGTACATTTCAAAATATTAGATTATTTAACAAAATGACAGTTTTAGACAATGTTAAGGCGGCACTTCATAATCAAGTTAAGTATAATCTTTTAGAAGGAGCTCTTCGTTTACCATCTTATTTTAAAAAAGAAAAAGAAATGACAAATAAGGCAATGGATATTTTAAAAGTTTTTTCTATGGAAGAATACGCTAGCTATAAAGCTGGCAATTTATCTTATGGAATGCAAAGAAAACTTGAAATTGCTCGAGCACTTGCCACAAACCCTAAAATAATATTATTAGATGAGCCCGCTGCAGGAATGAATCCAACAGAAACTAGCGAGCTTATGGATATGATAAAATTTATTTGCAAAGAATATAATTTAGCCGTTTTATTAATCGAACACGATATGAATCTAGTTTTAGGCGTGTGCGAATATCTAACCGTTTTAAATTACGGAAAAATTTTAGCTAAAGGAAACCCTTTAGATGTTGTTAATAACCCTGAGGTTATCGCTGCTTATATTGGAGAATAGGAGGAATATAGTTATGCTTAAAGTTGAGAATTTAAATGTGTATTACGGAAAAATACACGCAATAAAAGATGTTTCGCTCGAAGTAAATGAAGGGGAAATAGTTTCCTTAATTGGCGCTAATGGTGCTGGAAAAACTACCACTTTGCAAACTATTTCTGGACTTCTCAAAGCTAAAAGCGGTAGCATTGAATTCATAGATAGTAACCTACTTAAAACAAAACCTCATAAAATTTTACAGCTAGGTCTTGCACAAGTTCCAGAAGGGCGCAGAGTTTTTTCTAATTTAACTGTTTTTGAAAACTTACAAATGGGCGCATACACTGTTAAAGATACTGCTTATAATATAAAAATGGATAGGCGAAAAGTTTATGAAAGATTTCCAATACTTCGTGAAAGAGCAAGGCAGCTCGCTGGAACGTTATCAGGAGGCGAGCAACAAATGCTTGCTATGGGAAGAGCTTTAATGTCGCGTCCTAAAATACTAATTTTAGATGAACCTTCAATGGGGCTAGCTCCTCTGCTTGTAAAAGAAATATTTGAAATAATAAAAGCTGTTAATAAATCTGGAGTAACTGTTTTATTAGTTGAACAAAATGCAAAAATGGCATTATCGATTTCTGATAGAGCATATGTACTTGAAACAGGCAAAATAGTTAAAGAAGGCAATTCACAAGACCTTTTAGAAGATGATGCAATTAAAAAAGCTTATCTTGGCGCATAAAAAACTGTGGCAAAACTTTAAGTTTTGTCACAGTTTTAAATTTATTTTAATTAGAGCTTTACAAAAGATTATTTACATTTTAAAATCTATATTTATATGCTAAAGCTAAAATGCAAAGGATATAAAATATGGTTTTTAATTATTTTAATCAAATTTTAATAATTCTATGCTATAATACAATTAAAAAATAATATTATATCAAATAGTGCCCTATTGCACTTTATATATTTTAATTTAGAAAGGATTATTTATGAGAATTTTACTTGCAGAAGATGAGCGAGATATGAATAAAATTATCACAAA
>CAYJGG010000051.1:0-14750 GCA_964369915.1 uncultured Oscillospiraceae bacterium
ATATTCTCGGATTCTTTATTGATTATATTTGAGCAACTGCTGTTTTTAAAGCATCAACTTTATCTGTTAATTCCCATTTAACGCCTAAATCTTCTCTTCCAATATGTCCGTATGCTGCTAATTGACGATAGATTGGCTTTCTTAAATCAAGAGTTGTGATAATTCCTTTTGGAGTTAAATCAAACACTTTTGCAATAGCTTTTTCAATTTTTTCAACTTCAACTGTGTTTGTTCCAAAAGTTTCAACAAAAATCGAAACTGGCTCTTTAACACCAATAGCATAAGCTAATTGAACTTCGCATTTTTTTGCAAATCCTGCTGCAACAACATTTTTTGCAACATACCTTGCCGCATAAGCTGCACTTCTATCAACTTTAGTTGGATCTTTTCCTGAGAAAGCACCGCCGCCGTGACGAGCGTATCCGCCGTAAGTGTCAACTATGATTTTTCTTCCTGTTAATCCGCTATCCCCTTGAGGGCCACCAACAACAAAGCGTCCTGTTGGGTTTATATGATATTTTGTGTTTTCATCTAGTAGTTCAGCTGGAACTATCGGTTTTACAACATTTTCAATTATTTCTTTTCTTAATGTTTCAAGCTCTACTTCTGGTCCGTGCTGTGATGATACAACAACTGTGTCTATTCTTTTTGGCACTCCATCGTGATACTCAACTGTAACCTGAGTTTTTCCATCTGGTCTTAAGTATTCTAATGTTCCATCTTTTCTAACATCTGTTAGTTTTTTAGCTAATTTATGAGCTAGTGAAACTGGTAGAGGCATTAATTCTTTTGTTTCATCGCAAGCAAATCCAAACATCATACCCTGATCGCCTGCACCACCTACATTATCATTTGTTCCTAACGCTATATCTGCTGATTGCTCATCAATAGTTGTCATAACTGCACAAGTTTCGCTATCAAACCCGAATTTTGCTCTTGTGTATCCTATATCACGGATAACATTTCTTGCAAGTTTTGGAATATCAACATAACAATCTGTTGTGATTTCCCCCATACACATTACAAGCCCTGTTGTAACGGCAGTTTCGCACGCAACACGACCATTTGGATCTTTTTCTAATATTGCATCTAATACAGCATCAGAAATTTGATCTGCTATTTTATCAGGATGTCCTTCTGTCACTGATTCAGATGTAAAAAATTCTTTTCTCATATTTATTACCTTTTCTCTTTCTTTTTTACATAAAAAATGCCCAAGGTAAAACCTTGGGCTTGTATAAGCTACTTATCTTTCGGTTTCACCGCTGGATTTAGCACCTTTTCTATTATTTAGATAGGTTGCTAGGCTTCATAGGGCCAGTCCCTCTGCCATTCTTTATAAGTGTAAATATTAACTTTTCGACTGAAATTATACCATTAAAACTATTGTTTGTCAATGCTATCTTTTATGAAGTATTGGCGATAGCGGTTTATAAATTAAACTCACTATTAATAAATTAAGCATAGCTTTAATAAATGTGTATGGCATATTAAATATTAATAACGCTTCTAATAGATTATCAACACTTGGTAAAATAGAGCTATACATTCCTATAATAACTTCCATTGGCATAAACGCTGTGTATATAGGATACACAATAAAATAATTTGATGGAACGCTTAATGCTGCCATTAAAACACCGCCAACTAAAGCCGCAATCATCGCGCCTTTTTTACTTTTATTACGATTATAAATAAGCCCTGCTGGAATAATAAAAGTGATGCTTAAAATAAAATTTGATAATTCTCCAACACCGCCAGTTGATGTTGATAATAAACTCATAAGATTTTTAATTAATGAAACAGCCACTCCATACGCTGGGCCATATGCAAATGTTGCAAGTAGTGCTGGCATTTCTGAAAAATCCATCTTAATAAAAGCTGGCATTAAAGGGGGAACAAAATTGATAAACATTAAAACGCCAGCTAAAGCCGATAGCATAGCTGTTCCTGTTAATCTTCTTGTGTCCATTGGTCTTCTTTTGCTCATTGATTTTGTACTCATTGTAAAATCCTCCATAAATACTGTTTTTTGTTTTGTCTTGTTTCTTTTTGGGTATTTATTGAGAATAAAAAAGCGCCCTACTTTAAGCTGTAAATCTTAAAATAGGGCGAAAAATTATTGCACAAAAAATGCTCGTTTCTTTCATCCGGACTATACCGTCGGTTTTGGAATTTCACCAAATCAGCATTTTAATTTAAAAACGCTCGTGGACTATAACCACCGGTGAGGAATTGCACCTCGCCCTGAAACAGACTTTGTTTACAAGACTAGTATACAATACTTTTTCAATTTAATCAAGCAAAACTTTACTCAAATTGACTTTTTTTTATATAAATGATACTATATATCCATAAATATATAGTATAAAGGAGATAATTATGGACTCAATTATCTACAATCTAAACGCTTATTTTTCATCATTAAATCTATTTAAAATATTATCCGAACTCGGATTTTCTTTAATAGTTTTAGGAGCAACTTATTTTGGAGCAAATATTATTTCTACAACTATTTTAAATCTAATTCCAAAATTTTCAAAAAAAATTACAGAAGAATTTAAAAATGCTTTTTTTGAAAGTTTTAAAAAGCCTTTGTTTTACACAATAAGATGTTTAGGTATTTATTTTGCTGGAATTTCTTTTCCATATCCTTTTGGCCTTTCAGTATTTTTATTACCTTTATTTAGAACATTTATTGATATAACTTTAGTTTTAGCTATTAGTGTTTCTGTTGTTAATTTAATAAATCACCATCATGTATTCTTCCCTGTTTTATCAGAAAAGCTAGAAAGTAAAAGCAAAACTATTTCTTTATTCTTTACTAATATTTTAAAAATATTAGTTATTTCTTTAACTGTTATTATGATATTAAACGAACTTGGATATGATGTGGCTGGGCTTATTACAGGTCTTGGATTAACTGGTTTAACTTTTGCTTTAGCCGCTCAAGACACAGCCTCAAATTTCTTTTCTGGAGTTATGATTTTAATAGATAAGCCTTTCCATGTTGGCGATTGGATTTCTGTTGGCACTATTGAAGGGGTTGTTGAGGAGATTAATTTTAGATCATCAAGAGTTAGAACTTTTGATAATGCATTAATCACTGTTCCAAATAATAAATTATCAAATGACAGCATAACAAACTGGACTAAAATGAATTTAAGAAGAACAAAAATTATAATAGGACTTGTTTATTCAACTTCTAAAGAAACCTTGCAAAATGTAATTGATAATATAAACACAGAGCTTTCTAAAATTGAAGATATAAAAACTGATACTATAATCGTGAGATTTGATAACTACAATTCATCAAGTTTAGATATTTTAGTGCAATACCATTCATACCCTATTGCTCTTAGTGAGCATTTAAGTTTAAAAGAAAAAGTTCAGTATATAATAATGGATATTATTGAAAAAGAAAATACTGATTTTGCATTTAACACTTTAACCATTTATAACGAGCAATCAGAATAATTAATATCATTTAAAAGGAAACTATTTAATGAAAAACAAACAAGCTAGTTTTAAAAATACAATCCTTACCACTGCTATTTCTCTAGTGATAGCAGTGGTAGTTTGTTATTATTTAGGCTATACACCTTTTGGCGATAACACTATATTAACTGGGGATTTAAATGGTATTTATGTAAATTTTTATTCTAGTTTTTCAGATAGTATTTTAAATGGCGATGGCATAACATATTCATTTTCAAAGCATTTAGGTGGCAGTACAATAGTTACATTTGCCTACTATGTTTCAGGATTATTTAATTTATTATACTTATTTTCAAACCCTTTAAATTATCCTGAAGTTGCAACTCTTATTTTTATTTTAAAAACAGTATCTGCCACTTTTTCGATGACATTTTTTCTTCAAAAGAAAAATGAAAATTCAAATTTCTCAATTATTATTCCATCTATAGCATACGGTTTTTGCAGTTATATGCTAGTATATTTCCAAAACACTATGTGGATGGACGTGCTTATCTATCTGCCGATTATTTGCTATGGAATTGATAAAATCATAAAGAAAAATTCGCCTTTTGTTTATATTTTCACTTTGAGTATTTCATTATTATCAAATTTTTATATAGGATATATGGTATGCTTTTTTAGTGTAATCTATTTTTTATACAGTTTATTTTTAGAAAACTGTCTTTTAAAAGAAAATAAATTTTTATTTAAAAAAGAATTATCTAATTACAATATAAAAACTTTACTAACTTTTGCTTTTGGCTCTTTAATTTCCGGCGGAATAGCTGCTATCCTTTTAGTTCCAACTTATTTTGATTTATTAAACACTAAAGGCTTTGGAGAATTTATTATCACTGGTGAAAAATCTTTTAATATATTTGAATTTTTCCATCGCCTACTACCTTTTTCTTTTAATTGGACTGATGTTATAGAAGGTCTTCCTAATGTGTATGTTGGCTGTGGCGTTATTGTTTTAGCTATACTATACATCTTTTTAACTTCAATTAGTTTAAAAGAAAAAATTGCTGATATAGTAGTTACTTTACTGATTTTTCTTACTATGTATAGCTATGATTTATTTATAATCACCCACGCTTTTTCCCAGCCAGTTTGGTTTTTATATCGTAATTCATTTATATTTAGTTTTTGGCTAGCATTTCTTGCAGCAAAATCTCTGCAAAATTTAAAACTACCTTCAAAAAAACATTTTATTTTGCCGACATTCGCTATAATTTGCTTTTTATCTTTATGCTATCTAATTAGATATCATTGGTTTACTTCTTTACATTTTATAATTGGCACTTTAATAATTTTAGCATTACTAATGCTATTTTATATAAATATATTTACTAAAAATGATAAAATTAAAAAAATGTCTTTAATAATCGCTTGCATAATATGTATTGGTGAAATTACAGCTAACAGCATTTTTATTCTTTCAAGTTTTGAGCCATATTCTAATAGTGGGTATAAATATTTTGTTAATGCTGGAGAAGAAACATTAAACTTAATTGAAAATACAGCTTTAGAAGATAATATTGATTCTAATCATTATAGAATTGAAAAGCCATTTTTTAGAAGTTTTAATGACTCATTCTTACTAGGTTATAAAGGTATGTCGCATTTCAGTTCAACAAAGAATTCTACAAATAGTAGTTGGTCAGCTGATTTACTATATTATAGCGATAATACTTACGGCACTGGTTCAACTGCTTTTGCAGATAGTATTAATAGCGTTAAATATTTATTTGCAAGAGAAACTGGAAGTGTTTTAACTCCTGATTTATCTCCTACTCAATCTAGTGATACTGTTCCTAGTCATTTCGAAAAATCTATATCTAGTGATAATATTTCAATATATGAAAATCCATATAGTTTACCAATGGTTTTTGTTTCAAATGGCAATATTAACAGCTTAAACACTCAATATACTGACGTTTTAAAAAATGCTGATTCAATTGATTTTCAAAATGAAATTTTTAATTCTTTATATAACACTAATGAAAATTTATTTATTAAAGAAGACGTCAAACTATTTTTAGATGATGTTCAGCTTACTAATTCCACCTTATCTTTTGCCGATACAGAAAATAAAAAAATCACATTAGAAACTACCTCTTCAACCGACGGTTTTGCTTATGCGATATTTAATAATTCTAATGTTACTCTTTTATCTAGCGATAATTTTGATAGTAATATTATACACCTTGGAGAGTTTAAATCTGGAGATATAATTAATGTTCCAATAAAGATATTAAACGGAAATCTTACTTTATCTGATATTTCAATTGTTGTTTTAGATGAAGCATTATTATCATCATTTCACAACGACATTTTAAATAGCACAAATAAATATATCAAAAATTTAACTATTGATAATAGCAGTGTAAATTTTGATGTCTCTTTAGATTCTACTAAAGCAATTGTTTTTTCTGTTATTTATGATGAAAATTTAAAAATTTATGCAAATGGCGAAGAAATTACAATCACCCCTGTATTTAATGATAGCTTAATTGCAATAGAGCTTAATGAAGGCGAATATGAAATAGAGCTTATTTATCACGCTAAAGGAAAATATCTTGGAATTATTATAAGCATTGTTTCAATAATAATTTTAATTTTATATTATTATTTTAAAAAGAAAAAATATTTTTAATATTAAATCAAAAAACTAGGCAGTTTTAAAGCTGCCTAGTTTTTTATTGTTTTTTTTATAAATAGTAAAACTATGGTATTAAAAAATCTTTTATGATATATCTAACGATAGTTTTACTTATCTTTTTAGCCTTTGCTAAAAAGTTCTTCTTATTCTTTTATAGAAAAATAGTAAAACTATGATATTAAAAAAATTTTTATTATTTTGCTAACGATAGTTTTTATTTTGTTTTTAATTTTAATTAAAAACTTTTTCTAATTCTTCACAGAAAAATATAAAAACTATGATATTAAAAAATCGAAGATTTTTTAATATCCGCCCATTCCAGCGCCCATTGCTGCCATATTTGCAGCTTTTTCTTCTGCTGTTTCATCATCTGCAACTAATGCCTCTGTTGTTAAAACCATTGAAGCCACACTTGAAGCATTTTGAAGTGCTGAACGAGTAACTTTAGTTGGATCAACTATACCTTGCTTTAACATATCTGCATAAACTTCATTTTGAGCATCAAAACCATAATTAGCTTTGCCTTTTTTTAATATGTCGTTTATAATAACGCTTCCTTCAAGACCTGCATTTTTTGCAATTTGACGCACTGGCTCTTCTAAAGAGCGAAGCAAAATTTTAGCACCAGTTTTTTCATCTCCTGAAAGAGTTTCTACTAATTCACGAACTTTTGGTATTGCATTAATTAATGCAGTACCACCACCAGCTACAATCCCCTCTTCAACAGCAGCTTTTGTTGCTGAAAGAGCATCTTCGATTCTTAGTTTTTTATCTTTCATTTCAACTTCAGTTGGAGCACCAACTTTTAAAACTGCAACACCACCAGCTAGTTTTGCTAGGCGTTCTTGTAATTTTTCTCTATCAAAATCAGAAGTTGAAGTTGCTATTTGAGCTTTAATTTGAGCAACTCTATCTTGGATTTCACCTTTATCTCCTGCACCGTCCACGATAGTTGTTGTTTCTTTATTTATTCTAACTTGTCTTGCTCTTCCTAGCATAGCAGTTGTTGTTTCTTTTAAATCATAGCCTAATTCATCGCTGATAACAGTGCCATCAGTTAGAGTTGCGATATCTAAAAGCATTTCTTTTCTTCTATCACCAAAGCCAGGAGCTTTAACAGCCACACAAGTGAATGTGCCTCTAATTTTATTTAAAATAATTGTTGAAAGAGCTTCCCCTTCGATTTCTTCTGCAATGATAACTAATTTTTTACCAGTTTGAACTATTTCTTCTAATATCGGTAAAATTTCTTGAATTGCAGATATTTTTTTATCTGTAATTAGTATTAAAGCATCATCGATAACAGCTTCCATTTTTTCAGAATCTGTCACCATATATGGAGTGATGTATCCTCTATCAAATTGCATACCTTCAACTACTTCTGAATAAGTGTCGGCTGTTTTTGATTCTTCAATAGTGATAACCCCTTCACGGCTTACTTTATCCATCGTGTCAGCAATTAACTCTCCAACATACTCGTCTTGAGCTGAAACAGTTGCAACTCTTTTAATATCTTCACTGCTTAAAACTTCTTGCGAATTTTCTATAACAGCTTTTACAGCCACTTCACAAGCCTTTGCAATTCCTCTTTTTAAATCCATAGGATTTGCACCAGCTGCAACGTTTTTCATTCCTTCAGTAACTAAACTTTGAGCTAAAACCGTTGCTGTTGTTGTGCCATCGCCAGCTGCATCGTTTGTTTTTGTTGCAACTTCACGTAGCATTTGTGCACCCATATTTTCAAATGCATCACGAACTTCAATTTCTTTAGCTATTGTAACGCCATCGTTCGTAACTAATGGACCACCAAATTTTCTATCTAAAACAACGTTTCTTCCTTTTGGTCCTAACGTAATTTTAACTGTGTCTGCAAGAGTGTTAATTCCTTTTTGTAAGCTTTCTCTAGCATCTTGCCCGTATAACATTTTTTTTGCCATTTATATTTCCCTCACTTTTTTTTAAATCAATTATTCAATTACTGCTAAAATATCATCTTGAGAAACTATTGTGTATTCTGTACCTTCTAATTTCACAGTAGTCCCTGTGTATTTTGCCATTAAAACTTTATCCCCAACTTTAACGCTTACAGGCACTAATACCCCATCTATTATTTTCCCCTCGCCAACAGCAACAACTTCTAAAAAGTCTGGTGTTTCTTGAGCTGAGGCAGATAAAATAATACCGCTTTTACTCGTTTCTTGTTTTTTAGCTGCTTTTAAAACAACTTTATCAAATAGTGGTTTAATGTTCATTTTTTATATACTCCTTTTAATTAAAATTTCTTTAAAGCTGGTATTACAACCGTTAATATTGCGCCAGTCACAATCCCTGTTATTACAGCAGAAACTGATAAAATTGGCAAGTAGTAAAGCACAAATTCACTACTTAAAACTATACTTGCCCCAATTAATTGTCCCACATTAAAAAATAATGCTCCAAAAACAGAAAGCGTGTAATAATTTATTTTATCTTTAAAAACTTTATGTAAAACTAACATAATTGCAATAGAAAAAACCCCACCTAAAAGGCTTAAAAATCCAGATGTTACCCCTCTTGTTAAAAACACAAATAATGCTTTTAATATATTTAATTGCAAAGCACTCGAAAAGCCGATGTACACCATGCAATACATAACAACTATATTCGCAAGACCTAGTTTAATTCCTGGCGGCAGTGTAAATAAAGGTACAATCATTCCCTCAAAAAATGCTAACACCATGGCTAGTGCAAAAAGCATTGCGATGGTTGTAAGTTTTTTTGTTTTATTCATATAATCATCGTATCCTTCCTACTAATTTATTAATTAAATTATTTTTATTGCTAACTAATATTTTAATTTTTTCTATGCGATATGTCAAGCATAAGCGTATTTATTTAGTGATATATCATAAAATGTGGTAATAAAATTACGTTTTTATTACAAAAACCTGTTAAAAAATTGACTTTTTATGCAAAAAAATATATAATAATGTCAGTGTGATTTTACACAAATTTACTATAAGTACAAATTATCTTAATAAAAAGGAATTTATATATCATGAAAAAAATTGTAACACTAGCTTTATCAGCTGCACTTACTTTATCATTTATGACAGGGTGTGTGGGCGTTGAAGTTTCAGACATCGAATTAATTGATGGCACATACCGAGTTGAATTTACAGAATATGACGGCCTTGGCTGGAAAGATTATATTGAAGTAACTGTTGAAGAAGGCGATTTATCTCAGGTTATTTTTGATTCAGTTTCAGAAGAAGGCGATTTAAAAAGCGAAGACGAAGGATATAAAGCTCAAATGGACGCAGCTTATGGCACATATCCAGCAAAATATAATCAAGATTTAATTAATCAATTTTTAGCTGAAAAAACAGTTGAAAATGTTGATGTTGTTGCAAATGCTACTGAAGCTACTGATAGCTTTAAAGCTTTAGCTACACAAGCTATGCTTAATGCATATGAAGGCAAAACTGAAACTAGCTACATAGAAAACATTAAAAAATAATTAATTTTATTTTTCTACATTTTTTTATCATATTAATATGTATAATACAAAATGTAAGGACAAGACTATTTTTAAAAAACTAAATTTAAGGGGATATCATATAAATGAAAAAACTTATTGCACTTATTTTATCATCAGTTTTACTTTTATCTCTAACTGCTTGCTCTTCAAATGAAGAAAGCACCCAGAGTGAAGATATAGCTACAACAAGCGAAATAACTCATTCAGAAGATACTCAAACAGAAGATACAACTCCTTCTCCATATGATGTTAACGATGCTGTTATGAAAATAAACGAAGTTAACGTAATGGATCCTATAAAAGATGTTTCAAGTGATGAAATGAGCTTAAGAGGAATTGACTCTTCTTTATATAAAGCATATTATGGAACTTATTATCCTGTAACACCTGGTATTGGTATGACTTTAGTTATCGAAGCTAATGAAGGAAAAGCTGGCGATGTTGAGGCTTTAGTTGCAGAATGGCAAACTTATTTATACCAATCAAACGAAAATTATCCTGGTAATATAACAGATAAAATAGAAGATGCACGAATTGTCACTAAAGGCAATTATGTGATTTTTGTTATCGCTGTTGATGATGGCTCAGAAGAAGAAGTTAATATTGATGATATTTATGAAAAAATCGATGTTGCTATTGATGAATTCTTTAAATAATAGTATAATACAAAGACGGAGTAACTTCTCCGTCTTTTAAAATATCTTAATATAATAAGTGAGGTACCATTTTGGTTTTTAGTAATATATTTTTCATTTTCAGATTTTTGCCTATTGTTCTATTTTTATACTATATTTTGCCTTATAAATATAAAAATATCACGATAACAATTTTTAGCTTAATATTTTATTCTTGGGGCGAAGTTAAGTATTTTCCAATAATGCTAGCTAGCACAATAGTGGATTTTACTTGTGGACAACTTATTGAAAAAAATCCAGACAAAAAATCCATTAGAAAATCAGCTTTACTCTTTTCTATGGTGTTTAATTTAGGAATGCTATTATTTTTTAAATACACAGATTTCTTTATTACAAATATTAACAATTTCACTGGCTCCAATATAGATTTACTAAATATAACTCTACCACTTGGAATTTCATTTTATACTTTCCAAACAATGTCTTATACAATAGATGTTTATAGAAACAAAGTGAAGGCTGAAAAAAATATTATAAACTTCTCAGCTTTTGTAACTATGTTTCCACAACTTATCGCAGGACCTATTGTTAAATATACAGATATAAACGAAAAGTTAAATAATAATACAAATAGAATAACTATCGATGGTATTAACGAAGGTATAAAATTATTTATATTCGGTCTTGGTAAAAAAGTTTTAATTGCAAATAATGTTGGTGCTTTATGGAGTGATTTAGAAGTTTTAGGATTTAGTAATCTTTCAACTCCTTTAGCTTGGCTTGGAATTATCGCTTATGCACTTCAAATTTATTTTGACTTCTCTGGCTATTCTTTAATGGCTATAGGTCTTGGTAAGATGCTCGGCTTTGATTTCCCTCAAAACTTTAATCTTCCTTATATTTCAAAAAGCATAACTGAGTTTTGGAGAAGATGGCATATGACTTTAGGCGGATGGTTTAGAGAGTATGTTTATATTCCGCTTGGTGGTAATAGAAAAGGGTTAAAACGCCAAATAATTAATATGTTTGTAGTTTGGTTTTTAACTGGCTTTTGGCATGGTGCAGACTGGAACTTTATTCTTTGGGGAGTTTATTATTTTATCCTTTTAGCTATTGAAAAAGCTTTTCTATTAACATTTTTAGAAAAGCATAAAATATTTGCAAGAGTTTATACTATTCTTGCGTTTTTAGTTGGTTGGGCTCTATTTTATATAACCGATTTATCACTACTTATAACATTTATCACTAGACTATTTATTCCAACTGATGGTATAAGCGTTGTGTACTATTTCTCTAGCTATATAATTAGCATAGTTATAGGTATTTTATTGTCCACCACTCTGCCGATGAAATTCTATGATAAATATAAAGATAATAATATAATTATGGGTTCAGTGTTAGTTGTTATTGCGTTTTTATCTGTTGCATATTTAGTAGATTCAACATATAATCCGTTTATTTACTTTAGATTTTAAACTACGAAAGGAAGAATTATAATGATAAAAAAACTAAAAAACTATCCTTTGATTATTCTTTTTGCAGTTTTACTATATTCAATTAGTATATTAGATTTATTCTCACCAACTTATGAATACTCTGACCTTGAAAATCGAAAATTAGCCACATTCCCCAAATTTTCACTTGAAGATTTAATTGAAAATGAATATACTCCTGAAATAGAAGAATTTACTAACGACCACTTTATCTTAAGAGATGCTTGGATTTCTTTAAAAAGTATTTCTGAAACTGCTTTACTAAAAGGCGAAAATAATGGCATTATTTATGGAACTGATGGATATATGTTTACAAAATTCTATGAAGTTGATGAAGAGCAAGTAGACAAAAATTTATCTGCAATTAATGAATTTATTACAAGACATCAAGATAGAAATATTATTTTTGCTCTTGCACCAACTGCCCCTGGAGTTATGACTGAAAATGTTAAACCTTACTCTCCAGTTTTAGATAATGATTATGTTTTTTCTTTAGTAAATGAAAGTCTTCCGAGTGAAAACATTTTAGATTTACAAACAACTCTTATAGAAAAAAATGATGAGTATATCTATTATAGAACAGATCACCACTGGACAACTCTTGGCGCTTATTATGCTTATAATGAATATATGCAAACAATAAACAGAACACCACAAGACTTATCATCATTTAATTTCATCGATGTTAATGATTTTTATGGAACTCATTATTCAAAAGCTAAATTATTTAATGCAACACCTGACACTTTACAATATTTTGAAAGTGATGCAATGATAACTATTGGCGAAGAAACTTTAAGCATTTATAATAAAGAAAGTCTTGAAACTCGTGATAAATATGCTATGTTTTTAAGAGGAAACTTTGGATACACCACTATTGAAGGCGAAGGCGAAGGGAATATTTTAATTTTAAAAGATAGCTATGCTAATGCATTTATCCCGTTTTTAATTAAAGATTTCAGTAGTATTCATATCGTAGATTTAAGATATTTTAGCGAAGGATTAGATAGTATCATAAAAGAAGAAGATTTTAGTAATATCCTATTTTTATATAATACCGAAACATTTGTGGATGATAGAGATTTACCAAAAATTAATTTATTTAATGATTAAAAAAAGCATTATCAGAATTTTCTGATAATGCTTTTTTTTAGTTTTTATATATTGATTTTAATTATTAATGATAAAATAACTATCACTATTCCTATTAATCTAACAATCCTTGATGTATTTTTATATCTTATAAAATTATCAGGAGCAATAGGATTTAAAACAAAAATCATACCATAAAATACGCCACCAATATTAATCGCAATAGCATTTTGCAAAATTATTGCTAGTATAAATCCTAAAAGTGCAATAATTAGCCCTAATCTTATTTGTAAATCAAATGTGATATCCTTCATAATAATACCCTACCTTTCTTTATTCTTTGTAGAATTTGTAATGTATTTTACATAAACCACAAATAACTTTTATTGAAACATTAGATACTTTCTATAATTTAATTATATATTATATAAATATATGAATTGATTAACATTTAATTAACAATATATTAATTTATTTTGAGTAATTATCAAAATAGCCTTGAATTAAAATTATCGGAGTCCCTTTATCACCACTACCTGAAGTTAAATCACATAAAGAACCAATTAAATCTGTTAATTTCCTTGGAGTAGTTCCTTGAGAAGCCATATTCCCAACTAAACTTTCTTTGTTTTCATCTTTAATTTTTATAGCCTCTGATATAGCTTTTTGTAACTCCTCACCTTGCAAATCACTAAAATCATTATCTGCTAGATACTTAATTTTCAATTCATTTGGAGTGCCCTCTAATCCTTTTGTGTATCCTGGTGATACAACTGGATCTGCAAGCTCCCATATATGTCCTTGCGGATCTTTAAATGCGCCATCTCCATAAACTAAAACTTCGATTAATTTTCCTGTTTTTTCTTTTAATTTATTTTGCACTTCATACACAGTGTGTTCAGCATTAACAGGAAAAAGTTTTACAGAGTCTTCGGTTGCTTTATTTGAGCCTAATAAACCATAGCTTTCATTACACCCACTACCATTTACACTTGTGTTTAAAATATCATCTAAGCCCAAAACTGCTTTTGCCCCTAGTGATTTTAATAGTCTTTTTGTTCTTTCTCTTGAGTGGATATCACAGCAGATAATTTCATTTGTGTATTCTAATATAGTCTTTGGATTATTAGAAAACACTATCTCAACTTCTGCGCCCTCATCTTTTATGATTTGTGCGTAGTAATCTATATAGTCAACTCCAGTGAATGTGTGTTTTTTTGAGCCAAACAGCTCTTTATATTTTTCATAAGATAAAACATCTGTCCAAGGATTTACACCTTTTTCATCTAAATCTAAAATGTCTAAAAGCTTATTACCAACTTCGTCAGATGGATAGCTAAACATTAATGTAACTTTTTTTACACCCTTTGCAATCCCTTTAAGACACATTGCAAATCTATTCCTACTTAAAATTGGAAAGATAACACCAACATTTTCTCCACTAAGCTTTGATTTAACATCGTCTGCTATATCTTTAGTTGTTGCGTAGTTTCCTTGCGCTCTCGCCACAATAGCTTCTGTTATACCAACAATATCTCTATCGTTTAATTCAATATTTTCTTCTTTTGCTGCATTTAGCAAACTCTCTACAACTATTTCAACTATGTTATCGCCTTTTCTAATAATTGGAGCTTTAATACCTCTTGAAATTGTACCAGTTAAGTTTTTCATTGTGTTTAAATATCCTTTCTAATTTCACTTACTTTTGAATAAGTTTATAAAATTATTATACTATAATTTTATGAATAAGTAAAATAAATATACTCATATAAAAAACAGCTAACTAAAGTGCGATACCAATAAAGAATAAACACCAATTTTCAATAGAAAATCGGTGTTTTAGCGTACAAAATAGGGGTGGGATATGCTCT
>CAYJGG010000052.1:0-14672 GCA_964369915.1 uncultured Oscillospiraceae bacterium
TGGTTTATAAATAGCTTTTATAATAACGAATTCAAATAAAAAAACACGAGAATATTTCTCGTGTTTTTTATTTTATAAATCTGGAAGTATACAAAATTCGCTAAGTTGGATAAAAACTTCACTATATCTATTAAAAAGAAAATCGCTAGCTTTTGATAAAAAAACATCTTCCATGCTATTATCAATTGGAATAGAAATTGAATATTTCACACCTTTTGAATGTTCTGATGTTAAAAATATATTTCCTTTTGCAGTTTGCACTGCTGTTTTTAAAATAAATAGACCTACTCCAGTGTCAAAGGAAAGTTCTTCTTCGTTATAAGGATCTTTTGAAAAATACGAATTAAAAACATCTGAAATAATTTCATCTTTTATTCCAATACTATTATCAGAATAATTTATTACGCATCTATTGTTTTTTTCAAAAATTTCAATATTAATTTCAACTTTTTCTTTTTTAAATTTAATACTATTGGATATTAAAGCTAAAATACCATTTGTAATTAGATTCTTTGAAACTTTAATAATTAAATTATCTTGAATTTGAAAATTAATTTTTACACCAGTTAAAACTTGATTTACACTATCTATAATGCTTTTTATAGCGCTAGAAATATCAACAGAGACTAAACTAAATTCATCACCCATTAAAAGTTTATTAGCTAAAGATATATTATTAATATTTTTTAATAACACATAGGACTGACGTTGCATAGATTCTAAGTTTGTAATAGCTTTTTCAGTTTTTTCGTTATTAATATTATCAGCTAAAACAGGAAACATTGAAAAAATACTTGTCATTGGTTCTCTTAAATTAACCTCTAAAACTTTATTTTTTTTCCTTTGATTATGAATTATATTATTTTTAGGAATACACACTATTTTATTATCTTCATATGGTATAAACATTAAAATAACTGGAAAATTAAAGTGTTCTTTTATATCAACTAAAATCACATCATCAACATTAGTTATTTCATTCTTTTTAAAAATATTCATTAAAAAGTCTTTTGTTATATATGAAAACTCATTTTGAATATTATTTTTAAATTCTATTTCATCAAATGATAAAGAAAAAATAACCATCGGGCTATTTTCATTATAAAACACTTTATTTCCTCCTATTTTAAACTTCGACAATAATCGAGATTTTTCGACATTTAGTCATTTCTAGTTTACACTAAAATTTCGCCTTTGTAAAGAAAAAAAAACACAAATATTACTTTGACTATAATACTTATATATGTTATTATATGTATGTTGATAGCAATTTATATCGCCTAATTATTTACATTTTTTTTAAAAGATAAATTTTATGTTAATATATTATATTTACTATTGACAAATTTAGTGTTTTATTTTATTATATTTATGAGAAAGTTAAATTTTTCACGAAGTCTTTAAATTCAATATCCAGTTGAATTTAATATATATTTTTTACTATTATGGAGGATTTTACAATGGCAATTAAAATTGGGATTAATGGTTACGGCCGTATAGGAAGATTAGTTTTTAGAGCAGCTATGGCTCAACCTGAACTTTATGAAATCGTTGCAGTTAACGATCCATTTATCGCTACAGATTATGCAGCTTACATGACAAAATTTGATACAGTTCACGGAAGATTCAAAGGAACTATCGAAGTTAAAGAAGATAGCTTAGTAGTTAATGGAAAAGACGTTAAGTTCTTTGGCTTTAAAAACCCTGAAGAAATTCCATGGGGTACAGTTGGTGCTGATTATGTTGTTGATTCAACAGGTGTATTCACAACAACAGAAAAATGTTTAGCTCACTTAAAAGGTGGAGCTAAAAAAGTTGTTATTTCAGCTCCTGCAAAAGATGCTGAAACTCCAACATTCGTTGTTGGCGTAAACCAAGAAAACTACACTAAAGCAATGAACGTTGTTTCAAATGCTTCTTGTACAACAAACTGTTTAGCTCCTTTAGCTAAAGTTATCAATGATGAATTCGGTATTGCTGAAGGCTTAATGACAACTGTTCACGCTACAACAGCTACACAAAAAACTGTTGATGGTCCTTCTTCAAAAGACTGGAGAGGTGGACGTGCTGCTGCTGGTAACATCATTCCTTCATCAACTGGTGCTGCTAAAGCTTGTGCTCTAGTTATCCCAGAACTAAAAGGAAAACTAACAGGTATGGCATTTAGAGTTCCAACTCTTGATGTTTCTGTTGTAGATTTAACTGTTAAACTTGCAAAACCAACAACGTACGAAGAAATTTGTGCAGCTGTTAAAAAAGCAAGCGAAACAAATATGAAAGGTGTTTTAGCTTACTGTGACGAAGCTGTTGTTTCTTCAGATTTCTACGGCGAATCACACACTAGCGTTTTTGATGCTAAAGCTGGTATTATGCTAAATGAAACATTTGTTAAACTAGTTGCTTGGTATGATAATGAAATGGGTTACTCAATGAAAATCCTAGATTTAATCAAACACATGAGCGAAGTTGACGCTAAATAATTAATAAAAATTAAAACTAGTAGCTTTATAGCTACTAGTTTTTTTTAATTTATGCAATTTCAAAACAAAATTTTAAGTTTCTCATTATTAAAATAAAAAACTAAAGTTAATAATATAAAAAAGACAAGCAATAAAAATCACTGCTTGTCTTTTAAATTACATTTTTAAACTTATTTGGTTTGGTAAATACTGAGAAATCATCATTTTATTTTTATATTCAATAGGCGTTTCCCCTGTTGCCTTTTTAAATGCTTTGCATAAATAATTATCTCCTGAAAAGCCTGTTTGTTTTGCAATAGCCTCTAGTGAAAGCGAAGTTTGCTCTAAAAGAATTTTCACTGCATCTATTCTAACAGAATTTAAATATTTCCCCGGCGTAGTTCCTGTGTATTTACAAAATTCTCTAACTAAATGACTTTTTGAAATATTTAATGCTCTTGATAATTCTTCAACGCCATAAGTCATTGAGTAGTTTTCATTTATTAATTTTATAGCCTCGGTTATAGTTTGATTAGTTATACTAGTTTTATTTTCGTTTAAACTTAAAACACTAAGAATATTAAAACTCACAGTTGCTATATGACTTTGAGCCACGTTGTTATAACCTTCAACTATTTGATGAATTAATAACGGTATCATTTGAATAAAAATAGATGGTATTAATTCAAATCCCTCTACTTCTTTAATATATTTATCAACTAAACTTCCATTTAAATTAATAGCATAAACTCTGCCCCTACCATTATTTTTTACTACGCATGGCAAAGACACACTCAAAACTTCCCCTTCATTTAGATGAATTTCTCTATCGTTTATAAAAACGCTAACTTTATCACCTATAACATACATTAGGTTTAGTCCATCATGCGAATATTCAAAACTATTTCCAATTTCTTCTCTTGGATGATTTGCATAACAATATTTTGTTATATCAAAAGTCATTATAGTTTTCCTCCAATTTATACCTTATATTTTAGTATATATTAATTTAAAATAAATTTCAAGATTAAATTGCAAAATATATTAAAATAGTATAAATTAATTTTCAAAAATAAAACTTTAAAGGCGATTTAAAGATTAATCTTTAAATCGCCCTTTAATTTTATATATATTTTTTAGTCTAAATCAACAGTTTTTTGAACAAAGGCTCTGCCTCTCCATTTGCCAGACATAAATCTAAATGTGTTTAACAGCATTGAAGCTGCCCATCCAGCTACCATGCCATACCAAATTGAAATTTCGCCAAGCTGTAAGATATGCACCATAACATATGTTAATGGAATTCTAACTGCTATCATAAATATACTTACAAACATTGAGAATGTTGTATCGCCAACGCCTCTATGGAATTGACTTAGCGTTTGCAGTATTGCAAAAATCACATAGAAATATGCACTGAATCTTACTCCCATTAATCCAAGCTCCATTACAGCTGGTGCACTTTCTAGTCCAAACATTGCTAAAAGTGTTTCTGCAAATATTGGAATAATTATCGCCATAACTGCACAGAAGATAATTTGCATTAGTATAGTTGCTTTAATTCCTTTAATTGCTCTTTCTTCTTTATTCGCCCCTATATTTTGTCCTGCAAACATAGATAGAGCTGAAGCTATATTCATCATTGGAAGCGTTACAAAGTTTTCAATTCTTCCTGCTGCTCCAAATGCAGAAGTCATATTTGCACCAAAGAAGTTTACAAAACTTTGAACACCTAAAAATCCTAGTGAAATAATTGATTGCTGAACTGCTGCTGGCACACCGTATTTTACTATTGCTTTTGCAATCTCTTTATCAAATACAAATTCGCCTTTTGAAAATTGGAAGATTTCTATATTTTTCATAACATAGAAATGCGATAGTATACCACTAACTAATTGAGCAATTAATGTAGCTAATGCAACGCCCATAACTCCCATACCAAAGTATGCAACGAATACGTAGTCTAACACTATATTTATAATTGTTGCAATAATTAAGAAATATAATGGGGTTTTACTATCGCCTATCGCTCTTAAAGCAGAAGCATAAAAATTATAAAAAAACATTGCAGGAAGACCTATAAACATAATTTGAATATATGTAACGCTATCTTCCATTATAACTGGATCTGTTCCAATTAATTTTAAAACTGGCTCTGATATAATATATCCAAGCCCTGCTAAGAAAAATGCTAAAACTAATATTAATATCATACCTGTTGAGAATGTTCTTTTAACTTTTTCCATTTCTCTAGCTCCATATACTTGAGCTAGAATAACAGATAATCCTATTGTAAATCCAAAAGCAATAGCTAAAATTAAAAACTGAACACTAAAACTTACACTTATTGCACCAAGTGCGTTTGCTCCTTCAAAATTCCCAACAATAATTGAGTCAACAGTTGAATAAAGCTGCTGAAAAACATTTCCTATTATCATTGGGATACTAAATTTAAGTATTATTTTAAATGGGCTACCTCGCAAAAAATCATTTTTCATTTAATTACCCTTTTTCCTTTTTTAAAATCATAAGATACTCCCTTTATTAAAAAAGGAGTATCTTCGTTAACTTTTAATATTTAAAACTATTATATATTATATACCAGTTTTAATAATTGTCAACAATTATTTTAACTCAACAACAGTTACACCGCTTTCTCCTTCGCCATAATTTCCTATACGGAAAAAAGCAACTGATTTATGTTTTTTTAGATATGTGTGAATACCACTTCTTAATACACCAGTGCCTTTACCATGTATTAAATATATAGTTTTTAAATGGTTTCTAAAACTCATATCAATAAATCTATCAACTTCTAATATTGCATCTTCAACATTCATTCCAAGTAGATTAATTTCGCTTGAAGCTGAGCGAATTTCTTTATCGCTTGTCTTTTGTTTTACATTTCTATATCCTTGATTATTTTTAGGTTTATTTTGCTTTGTATCAAGATATAAATCGTCTATATGTACCTTTGTTTTTATTATTCCTGCAGTTACTTGCACCATACCTTTATTATCAGCCACTGATTGCACTACTGCTTCTTTATTTAAAGATGCTATTATAACTTTATCGCCTTTTTTAACACTAGTTAATTTTGGATACTCTTTTAAAGGCTGATTATCTTCTTGTACATTAGATAATAATTTGCTAGTTTTATTCCTTGCAATATCTCTTGCCTCTTGCAAACGTTTTTGAGCCGAAACATTTTCTTGTTTTTGCAGTTTTTTCAATTCATCAGATAGATTGTAAGCCTCATCTTGCACTCTTTGGGCTACTTCTTTTGCCTTAAAAGTTAGCATTTCAGCTTCTTTTTTTGCTCTATTTAATATTTCTTCACTTTCTTTATTGGCTTTTTCCATGCTTCTTGATGCATAATTTTTTAATTCATCTATTTCTTCTTGCCTAATTACTAGCTCTTTTTTCATATCTTCTAGTTGTGAAAACACGCTATTTAATTTTTTATCTTCATTAGATAGATGAGTTTTTGCAGAATTAATAATATCCTTTGATATTCCAAGTCTTCTACTTATATTAAAAGCATTGGATTTTCCAGGAACGCCAACTATTATTTTATAAGTTGGTGAAAGAGTTTCAATATCAAATTCACAACTTGCATTTTGCACGTCGTTTGTTTCAATAGCAAATATTTTTATTTCACCATAGTGGGTACTTGTCATAACTTTGCTATTTAACTCTCTTAGCTTTTCAATAATACTTATAGCTAAAGCAGCACCCTCAGCAGGATCAGTTCCAGAGCCAAGTTCGTCCATTAAAACTAAAGATTTATCATCGGCAAGTTCTAGTATTTTTGAAATATTTTTCATATGTCCTGAAAAAGTTGATAAACTTTGCTGAATACTTTGCTCATCACCAATATCAACTAATATTTTATCAAAAACACAGATTGAAGAATTTTCGCTAGCAGGAATTAATATTCCGCTTGATGCCATCGCTAAAAGAAGTCCTGATGTTTTTAATGCAACTGTTTTACCACCAGTGTTAGGACCTGTTATAACTAAAGTGCTATAATCATAACCAAGGCTAATATCTATTGGCACAACATCGTTTTTATCAATTAATGGGTGTCTAGCTTTTACTAAATTAAACTTTAAATCATCATTCACTTTTGGCATTCTAGCATCCATTGTAAGACCTAGCTTTGCTTTTGCAATTATTATATCGATTTCTAACAGTTTATCATAGTTTTCATAAAAAACAGGAGCATTCGCAGCAACAGAAGAAGAAAGATGAGATAATATAACATTTATTTCATCTTGTTCTTGATTATATAGCTGCATAATTTTACCATTTAAATCAACTATTACAGCTGGCTCGATAAAATATGTAGCCCCTGAAGAAGACACATCATGTGTTATACCCTTAACCTCATTTTTAAACTCAGATTTTACTGGAATAACAAATTTATTTTGTCTTAAAGTTACAACTGCTTCTTGAAGATATTTTTGATAAGTTGATGATTTTATTAAGCTATCTAATTTATCTCTAACTTGACTTTCTGTCTGCTTAATGCTTTTTCTAATTCTATATAATTCATCGCTTGCATTATCTGCCATTTGAGTTTCTGAAATAATAATATCAGAAATAGATTTTTCTAAATCTGTGTTTTCTATAATAGAGGAAATTTGCCAATCTAAAACATCGTTATTTCTTTCATATTGAAAATACCATTTTTTTATTCTATCAAAATTTTTATACATTCTTGCAACTTGTAAAAGCTGTGAAAAAGTTAAATTAGCTCCTTTTTCTGAATGAATAACAGCTTCTTTACTTCCCTTTGAAGAATCTAGCCTTGGATTTTGATATTTTAACATATATGTCATCATTGTATCTGTTTTTAATAGTTCTTCTTTAACTATTTCTATATCCGTACTTGGAATAGTATTTAAAACAGATTCTTTATTTTCTAAAAATGTACAGTTTTCACTTAAATAATCTAAAATTATATTAAATTCAAGTGAAGCTAAACTTTTTTTAATCATTTAATGTTTATTCCTTTCAAATCACAACTAGAGTTTTATAAAAATCTAGTGTTTTATAATTTTGCTTTGTGTGATACAAAGTGTATTTTTCTGCTATTTTTGATAAGTTTTCAAGACTTTTATTTTCTAAATTAAAACTGAACATCTTATCTAAATCAGCTAAGGCTAAGTATCTAAGTGATATTAAAACAGCCTTATCACAAATTAAGTTTTCTATATCCATATTATTTTGATAGCAATCCTTACAAATTATTTGCCCTGAATTAACATTAAAATAAAATATATCATTTTCGCTTTCTAAACATCTTATGCAGCCTATTAAATTCGGTCTGTATCCTATGTCTGATAATAATCTAATTTCAAAAGCAGCTTTACAAAGAGCTTTACTCCATTTATTTTCAGTTAAATAATGAATAATATTTAAAAATAACCTTAAAATATCTTTTGAGGCTTCATTTGGCACAACAACCTCATTTAAAAGCTCTGAAAAATAATAAGCTAATGATAATTTTTCTATATCTTCGCCGAGTTTATAAAATACATTAAGTATATTTGCTTCATTTAAGCTATATAATTTACTCTTGCTAGAAGAAAAAACTAAAAACTCAGCATACACAAAAATACTAGTAGCGCTATGAAACTTATTTTTTAGTCTCATAGCGCCTTTTGCATAAATTGATATTACACCTAAATCGTCTGTTAAAACCGTTATGATTTTATCACTCTCTTTGGTTTTTATTTCTTTTAACACTATCCCCTTCACGGATATAATCTGATTGCTCATCTAATCCCTCTTGGACATTTTTAAACTGCTTATATTTTAAATAATCTTCAATTTTTCCGCTATTAATAAAGTTTTGCCAATAAATATTTTCATTCATAATAACACAACCTTTATTTTATTCTTTTATGTTATTATCTGCAAAACAAATTGATTTATAATCTATCAAAATTTTACAATTATTTATCTTCTTTAAATCCAAAGTCATTTAAAATAAAGTTTGAATCACGCCAATCTTCTTTAACTTTTACAAAGCATTGCATATTAACTTTAGTTCCTAAAAAGCTCTCTATATCAATTCTTGCCGAAGAAGCTATCTTTTTAAGCATACTTCCTTGCTTTCCTATTAACATACCTTTATGAGTTTTTCTTTCACAAAAAATAACTATTCCAATATCAATTATATTAGCTTTTTTTCTCTCTTTAAATGATTCCACATCAACATTAACACCATGTGGTATTTCATCAAACATATTAAGTAGTATTTTTTCTCTAACTATTTCAGCTACAATAACTTTTTCAGGAAGATTTGTAACAGCATCTTCATCAAAATAATGTGGACCTTCAATACTAAACTTATTAATTACTTTTAATAAATCTTCAACGCCATCATCTTCTTTAACAGAAGTTAGGCATATTTCCTCAAAAGCTTCCATATCTTTTAATTCTTGGATTTTCTTTAAAAGAATTGTTTTATCACTAACAATATCAATTTTATTAATAACAGCAATAGCTGGCATTTTTTTAGCTTTAATATTATTAATTAAATTTTGTTCGGCTTCATTAATTTCTCTAAAAGGTTCAAACAGCATAACAGCTAAATCAACATCAGCTATAGTTTTATGACTTGTTCTAACCATTCTTTCACCTAATTTTGTTTTAGGCGTATGAATACCAGGTGTGTCCATAAAAACATACTGCGTATCGCCTTTTGTTAGTATTCCTGTAATGCTTGTCCTTGTTGTTTGTGGTTTTTGCGTTACTATAGCAATTTTTTCACCTAAAAGTAGGTTCATCATTGAAGATTTCCCAACGTTTGGTCTTCCTACAACTGCTATAAATATTGATTTTGTATTAAATTTCATTTATTTTCCCTTTTTAAGTATCTCGTCCTTATTTATAAAATAATATCCAAAACTTAGTAAAACTATGGATAATATTACTTCTATTAAATTATTTTTGTAGTGTATAAATATACTATTTATCACATCAAAATCTAAAAATAAAATCACAGCAATTATAACAGCCGCCATTGATAAAAACAAAACAGCTGCTGCTGCTGTGTCTTTTGCCTCGCCTGCTGAATTAAAATGCTCATTATCTGGCCGAAAAACGCTTCTTTCAATAGCTGTATTAACAAGTTCTAAACTTGGAATTAAAAAACTAATTAAAACAACTATTGCCATTTCAGCCTTTGAGAAATCATAGAAAAAACTTAGTCTTAAAATGATAATCATCATAACTAAGTCTATTCTAAAATTTCTTTCATCATTTATAGCAATTTTAATACCGTTAAAAGCATATTTTACGCTACAAAAAAACTTTTTAATCATTATAAATCCATTCCATAAGAAACAGTTCTTGGATATCCTAATTTTAATAAAGCTGCTTCTTCTTTTTCTCTCATTTTAACCGCTTCCATTCCGCCTTGCTCATGGTCGTATCCTAATAGGTGATACATAGAGTGAACTGTTAAAAAAGCAATTTCTCTTTGAATAGAATGTCCGTATAATTCGCTTTGATCAAGAGCTTTTTCTAAAGATATAACTATATCTCCCAGTAAAAGTGCCCCTGTTTCTCTGTTAACATCATATTCACCATCTTCACCTAAAGGAAACGATAAAACATCAGTTGCCATCGGTTTATTCCTATACTGCTCGTTTAACACTGCAATTTGCTCGTTATCAACAAAAGTTACTGAAACCTCACAAGGTTCACTAAATTTTTCTTCTGTTAAAACTGCATTGCAGCATCTTCTAATTAATATTTTACTCCCTTGCGGAATTTTTACCGCTTTTTGGTCGTTTTTGATTAAAACTTTGTTTGCCATCTCTTCCCTCTTTTTTTTGTTGTGTTGTAGTGTTATTATTTAATTTTTCATAGGCTCTTACAATATCTTGAACTAATTTATGCCTAACGACATCTTTATCTGTAAAAGTGATGATAGATATATCATCAATACCTTTTAAAATATTTATAGCCTGCCTTAACCCTGATTTTTTATCTATAGGTAAATCTATTTGAGTTATATCTCCTGTAACAACAACCTTTGAGCCGTGTCCCATACGAGTTAAAAACATTTTCATCTGTTCTTGAGTTGTGTTTTGAGCTTCGTCTAGTATTATAAAGCTATCGTCTAGTGTTCGCCCTCTCATATAAGCAAGTGGCGCAACTTCAATAACTCCTTTTTCTAATAGCTTTTGATAAGTTTCAGCGCCCATCATATCGAATAATCCATCATATAACGGCCTTAAATATGGATCAACTTTGTTTTGCAAATCTCCAGGTAAAAACCCTAGCTTTTCACCAGCTTCAACAGCTGGTCTTGTTAGAATAATTCTTGAAACTAAGCCTTGTTTAAATGATTTTACAGCCATTGCAACCGCAAGATAAGTTTTACCAGTACCAGCAGGGCCTATACCAAACGTGATTGAATTATCTTTAATCGCTTTTAAATAATCTTTTTGAACCACTGTTTTTGCTTTTATTGGCTTTCCTTTTGCAGTTAGAATAACAAAATCGCTCGTTAACTCTTTCGTTTTTCCTTCTTGATTTTCTAAAGCAAGATTTATGCAATATCTAATTGTTTGCTCATCTAAATTATTGCCTTGTTTATGCATAAAAAGCATACTTTCAAAAGCTGCATTTGTTTTTTGAACATCTTCATCTTCGCCAATTATTTTAAACTCAGTACTTCTATTAATAATATTAACATTAAATGCTTTTTCAATAAATTGAATATTTTTATTGTATTCTCCGGAAATTGAAAAAGCTATGTCATTATCATAAACCTCAAAAATTTTTGTTGTCAAATTTACACCTCTTATTACATATTTATTAAATTATATCATATGTTTACTTTTTAGTAAATATAAACTATATAGTTATTTCATATTCTCCAAAAACTTCACAAATTATTATTATTTCGTTATCATTTATAATTAAATCATAGGTTGCATCTATAACATTTATCAACCTTTCGTCTTGCTTTATCACTGAGTTTATTTGATTTAATGCTATATCATTTAAATCTTCTTTTTCATAAGATAGCGTTGTTAATTCTCTTTTATAGTATGTTATTTCATTTATTGTAAAAGGCAAACTAAATCCAAACACATCAAGACTATAAATCTTTTGTGTTGCAACGCTGTTTTCGTTATCTAGTTTTACCTTATCTATATTAAAATTAAAATCTAAAAACTTTAAAAATATCTCAGTATCTCTTTCACCAGTTAAAACTAAAACTTCTTTATTCAATAAAATTGTAGATTGATAAGTTTTATTTGTGGTAGCCGTTATATATGCTCTTGGTCTTTGATGTACTAATGGAAACACAAAATCTTCTGGAATATACACTTTTTCTGGCAATGGTAAAAAAGCAGAAGAAGAAAACACTAATATATCTCCTCTTGCTACTGTGTCGCCAACTTTTAAATTGCAAAATCCTGAATAAACTCTTAAATCTTTTATTGTTCCATCCATATAAGATAGAATATAGTTTTGCTTTTCATCTTGAAGATAATCTTCTTTTTTATCTCTTTCATCAACATCACAAACTAAAACTCCTTTATAAAAATTCAAAGCTATATTCCCTATTTCTTCATTTTTAATAAAAATCTCTTCAGTTGCTGTGTTAAATTTTTCTTTATCATAAAATGTTCCAACATATATATCATTTTCATACAAAATCCTTAAAACATCACTCACTATATCTTCATCATATGTATCCACTTCAATTCGCCATATCATACTATTAAAAATATTTATTAAAACAAAAAATAAAATAACTCCTATAAATATTCCTTTTCTTTGTATATACTCTTTATATTTAAAATACAATCCTTTTTTTTCTAATATCTTTGTTTTACATCCATATTTTCTTGAAAGCCTTGCTATCTTTTTATATTCTTTTGCATTTATTGTAGCGATAAATCCTAAATCAGTTTTTTTTATATTATCTATTATAATATCGTTTTCATTAAGATTATTTAATAATTCTGTATATAATCCAGCTAAAACTTCAAATTCAACTTTTGCTACCATTAAATCACCTTAAAAATTTCAATAGAAGAAATTTCTCCTTTTATTTGTATACTTAATTTATTAAAAGTTACTATTTTTAAATTATTTCCAGATACATAAATTATATTGCTAAACGCTAAAACACTAATATTATTATCATTGTATTCATTTAATTTTTTAAATCCATCTATTATTAAATCTCCATTGATATTCAGTGAAATAAATGAGGGTAGGATTTCATCTTTTTTTATGAATATATCTACTATATCTTTAATAAAACTCACTTTACTTTTTTCCATATTCCGCTCCTTTTTTAGAATAATAATCTATTTTATTCTTATTATTCATATATATTTATAAAAGAGGTGTTAGTATGTTTAAAAATAAGTATTTTAGTTTTTTATTTTATATTTTGTTGATTATTTTTTTAATTATAAATTCAAACTTTGTAACAGAAAGTATTAAATCTGCTTTATTTGTTTGTTACTCTTCTGTTGTGCCTAGTTTGTTTATTTTTATGATTATATCTTCATTAATTTCAAGTAGCAATGCTATATATGTTTTTTCTATTATTTTTTATCCGTTTTTATATCTTTTAAAAATTAAAAGCAAAGAAGCTTCTTGCTATTTAGTTCTTTCTTTATTTTCTGGATTTGTTGTAGGTGCAAAATTTTTAAATAATTTATTTAAAAAAAATTACAATGAAAACTCTTTAAAAATCCTTAGTATTCTATTTACGCAAAATTCTTTTTCTTTTGTTATCTTAATAATTGGAGTTAACGTTTTAAAAAATATTAATTTATCTTTATTAATTTATATCTCATTAACTATTTCAAGCTTTATAACAGCTTTTTTATTCTCTTTTATATTAAAATATGATTTTAAAGATTACGATACTAATCTAAAAATTAATAAATATCCTTTTTCTTTAATTATAAAAGATAATGTGAATGCTATTTTAAATATATGTGGATTTGTTATAGTTTTTTATTTAGTATGTGATTTTGTTATTTTATATTTTGAAAATGAAATGGCTAAAAATTTTATTTTACCTTTTTTAGAGGTAACTTCTGGAATAATTAAAAGTGATTTAAATAAAAATCCATATTTTATTATCTTTGCCCTTAGTATACTTCCTTTAAGCACTCTATCTCAAATTTCTTTTTTTACTAATGGTAAAATCAATATTAAATTCCTTATTTCATCAAGACTTATACACACACCTTTATCCATTTTTATTCTAACGAGTTTATTAAATATCTTTCCTTACACAGAAAATGTTTATAACAGTAGTAGTATTTATTTGAAAACAACTTGGATTTCCGCAGATTTATCTTTAATTTTATTTATAATTAGTTTTTTATTCGTAATTTTTTTAGAAGAAAACAAAAGGTTTACTAATTTAAAATAATTTTGTATAATAGATATATAAATATTTAAGGAATGGAATTGTATGGCAATTTTTAAAAAAGAAAAAAAATTATTTGGAAATAATATACCGCCAAGATGTGAATATTGCTTTTTAGGGCAAACTTCAAGTGATGGCGAAATGATACTTTGCAAAAAAAAAGGAGTTGTTACTGCTGATTTTTCTTGCAAAAGCTTTGAATACATCCCTTTTAAAAGAACTCCAAAAAGAAGGATGGCTATGCGAGATTTTACACCTGATGAATTTAAATTATAAAAAAACAGCTAAGATATTATCTTAGCTGTTTTAATTTTATCTTGTTGGAACTACTTCTAGCCAGTATCCGTCTGGATCTTCTATAAAATAAATTCCCATAGCTTTATTTTCAAAGCAAATACAACCCATTTCTGTATGTAATTTATGCGCTGCTTCAAAATCATCAACTCTAAAGGCTAAATGAATTTCATTTTCTCCTAAATCATAGCTTTGTGGATGATCAAAAAGCTGAGTTAGCTCTAAAAGATGCTCTGTAACTCCATCTCCTAAATAAACAATGGTAAATGCTTCTCTTTCAATTCTTCTTGTTTCTTTTAAATTTAATGCTTTTGTATAAAATTCAAGACTTTCTTTTACATTTTTAACATTAAAATTAGTGTGCGCTATTTTAAAATTCATAATTAAAACTCCTTTATTATTTAAACTTCGATTTATATTATCTCTAATAATATAAATAATCTTTACATTATTGTAGTTTTCTGTGTTTACTTTATTGGGTAAAC
>CAYJGG010000053.1:0-13917 GCA_964369915.1 uncultured Oscillospiraceae bacterium
TTTTATATCTTTATTATTTTAATAATTAAAAACTCCTAAAAGAGATTCATCATTTTCTATCCACTCTTTAAAAACATCAATAACTCTAAAATTTTCTTCATCATCACGGATAACAACTCTTTTAATTCCTGCGTTTATAATTAATCTTTTGCACATAGAACAGCTGTTTGTGTTTTCAACGATTTTTTTTGTAACTGCATCTATTCCGCATAAATAAATAGTTGCGCCCATCATTTTCTCTCTTGAAGCTGAAATAATTGCGTTTGCCTCTGCATGAACACTTCTGCAAACTTCGTATCTTTCGCCACGAGGAATATTAAGTTCTGTTCTTATACATCTATTTAAATCAAGGCAGTTTTCTCTTCCCCTTGGAGCTCCAGTGTAGCCTGTTGCTATTATTTCATCATTGCTAACGATTATTGCGCCGTAGTTTCTTCTAAGGCAAGTTCCTCTTGAAAGTGCCATTTGGGCTATATCTAAATAATAATTTTCTTTACTTTTTCTCATTTTAAAATTCTTCCTTTTTGAATATTAAATTCTAATATAATTTTAAAGCAAAAACACAAAATAATCAATGAAAATTTTTATAATATATGTTATAATATTAAAATAGCAATTTAAAAAATGATTATTATATAAATAGAGAGGATTTATTTTTTATGAATATAACAAATGAAATGAAAAAAGAGCTTATAAATGCCGCTTTAGAAGGGCAAAAAAAAGCATATGCACCATACTCAAAATTTAATGTGGGTGCTGCTGTTTTAGGAGAAAACGGAGTTATCTACACTGGCTGTAATATAGAAAACGTATCATACGGATTAACTGTTTGTGGTGAAAGAACTGCTATATTTAAAATGGTTTCAGAAGGATGCACTTCTTTTGTGGCTTTAGCAGTTGTAGCCTCAGAAGAGCCAGGCGGTTCTGCTCCTTGTGGCGCTTGCAGACAAGTTATCGTTGAGTTTTCTAAAGATTTAGATACAACACCTATTATAGTAGCGGGCAAAAATGGAGAATATAATGAATACACTCCTAGCCAATTAGTTCCTAATGCATTTACAAAGTTTGTGTCAAATGAGTAAAGAATTAACTAATTTATCATATATTAAAGATTTAGCTAATCGCCATAATTTTGCTTTTCAAAAAAACTTTGGACAGAATTTCATTGTAAATGCTGGGATTTGTCCTAAAATAGTTGAGTATGCAGAAGTGAATGAAAATATTGGCGTTATTGAAATCGGAACAGGGATTGGAGTTTTAACAAAAGAGCTTTGCAAAGTGGCAAAAAAGGTTGTTGCGATTGAAATTGATAAAACATTAATGCCCGTTATAAATGAAACGCTAGCTGAATTTAATAATTTTAAAGTTATTAATAAAGACGTTTTAAAAACGGATATACTACAAATTATAAAAGAAGAATTTGAAGGAATGGAAGTTGTTGTGTGTGCAAATCTGCCATACTATATAACTAGCCCTATTATAATGAAGCTTTTAGAAGAAAAATTGCCGATTAAAAATATCACTGTTATGGTGCAAAAAGAAGCGGCAACAAGAATTTGTGCAAAAGAGGGAACTCGAGATATTGGAGCTATTAGTTTGGCTGTAAAATATTATAGTGAGCCAACGATTTGCTTTAATGTGTCCCCTGGTAGCTTTTATCCACCACCAAAAGTTACAAGTAGCGTTATAAGGCTTGATATTTTAAAAGAAAAAACAGTGAATCCAAAAAGCGAAAAGAAAATGTTTTCATTAATAAGAGCTGGATTTAATCAAAGAAGAAAAACTCTAGTAAATGGAGTTTCTTCAGGCATAGGAATAGCAAAACAAGAAGTTGAAACAGCATTAGAAACATTAAATTTAAATAAATTATCAAGACCAGAACAGCTAACACTTAAAAATTTTGCTGATTTATCAGATATATTATTTAAAGATTAAAAATGCAATTAAAAAAAATAGTTTTAGAATAAAGTTTAAAATTGATTTTAAACGAAGAGTTTTTTTTAAATAGCTTATAAATAAAAGAAAAACTCTAAAAAAGGAGATATGAAAAATGGAAATGGAATTAAACGAAAATATTAATATAGAAAAAAATGCAAAAAGTGAGTATTCAAAAACAGGTTTTGCTTTTTTTATAATGACAGCCGCAGTTATTATAGCTCAAATTTTGCTTTCTTTTATATTAGAAATGGTGCCGAGTGTAGCTAGTAATTTTAATATAACAACAATTATTTTAACTGGCTCATTTTACCCTATTGGATATTTTATTTTATATTCAATGCTAGGCAAAAAAAATAAAGAATTGCCACAACTAGAAAAAAATAAAATGGGTAAAAAAAGATTTTTTCAATTGTTTACAATGAGTTATTTCTTAATGATTTTGGGGAATATTATTGGACTTATAATAACAAGTTTTGTTGGTGATATTAAAGGAGATGCTGTTGATAATGTTTTAGTTGAAACAATAACAGCTTTAAGCCCTTGGGTTTCTTTACTGCTTGCTGTTATCCTAGCTCCAATATTTGAAGAACTATTCTTTAGAAAATTTTTAATTGATAGAATTCATAGATTTGGAAAAGTTCCGGCTATTGTTGTTTCGGGATTAATGTTTGGCTTATTTCACGCAAATTTAAATCAGTTTTTCTATGCGTTTTTTCTAGGTATGATTTTATCATATATCTATTTAAATTATGGGGATATTAAAATTTGCATTTGGCTTCATATGCTTATAAATTCTATTGGATTTATTTTCACAATGCTATCTTCTTTAATAGATTTAGAAACTATAGAACAAATATCGGCGCTAGATCCATACGCACAAGAAAGCGCAGATTTAATAATGCAATCAGCAGGACCAATAATCTTTATGGGAATTGCAAGTTTATTCGTTCCAATAGTTGTTATTATGGGCTTTATATCATTTTTAAAAAATATAAAAACATTTAAAGAATATAATTTATATAGTAAACAAACAGAAGTTATATCAACAAAATCTGCATTAGTAAATAAAGGGATGATATTATTTATAATTTTAACAGGAGCTCAAATTATTCTTCAATTAATATTATAAAATTTTTATTATAATAAACACTAAAAAACAAAAAGGAATGGCATTGCCATTCCTTTTTATATTAAAGTTTAGTAATAAAATTATTTTAATTCAAAAACAGTTTCCATTTTTTTAATAGCTTTTTGAATTAATGAATTTGGGCAAGCGCAATTAAATCTTAAATGAGTTTTTCCGTGGAAAGTTCTGCCATCGTTTACGATAATTCCAACTTCTCTTAATTTTTTTAATACATCTTCAACGTCCATGCCAGTGTCTTCAACGTCTATCCATAGTAAATATGTTCCTTCAGGCAGTGAAGTTTTAACGCCTTTAACTTTATTCAAAAAGAAATCGGCTAAATCTTCTTGATTTTTTCTTATATATTTATTCATTTCATCAACATATTCTTCGCCGCCCTCATAAGCGCCGATTAAAGCATGAACTGAAAAGACATTAAGCATATTATAATGTGAAGAAGATGCAACTTTAGTGATTTTTCTATTCATAGTAGGGCAATGGATAATTGAATAAGCGCCAACTAGCCCTGCTAGATTAAATGTTTTTGATGGAGCGTATAAAGCCATTGTTATTTTTTTTGCAACATCGCTAACTGATTGAGTTGGAATATGTTTTGAAACTTTATCAACAACAAAATCTGCCCAAATTTCATCTGAAAGAAGCATAACATCATGCTTTTCGCATAAATCAACAACAGATTGAATTTCCTCTTTAGTCCACACACGCCCTGTTGGATTATGAGGCGAACAGAATATAAGTGCAGGGATTTTATTAGCGATAATTTTAGCTTCCATATCCTCTAAATCAAGGCGATAAATTCCGTTTTCATCTTGTTTTAATTCAGAATAAACTAAAAATCTGCCAGCGGCTTTAGTTGTGCCTTGAAATCCAGTATAAGTAGTTTGATTTATTAAAATATTATCACCAGGCTGAGTGTAAGCGTAAATAAAACTAGCAAGTCCGCCTAGAACAGAGTTTTGATACATAATATTATCTCTTTGTATACCACAAGTTCCATAGCGTTTTTCTTGCCAAGAGCTAACAGCATTTACATATCTATCAGGCAAAAAGAAATAACCGTATAAAGGATGCTCAACTCTTTCTTTTAAAGCGCTAACCACAGAAGGTGCTGTTGCAAAATCCATATCGGCTACCCACATAGGAATAACATCTTCTTTTTTAACATCAGTATAAAAAGGGCTACTTTCAAGTTTTGTTAAATCCCATTTAATAGCGTCTTTGTCCCATCTATCCCAGACGGTGTCAAAATATTTTTGATCCATAATAATATTACCCTTGCATTACTCTTGTAAAAACCATTTTTTAAAAGTAAGGCTACCCTTTCATTTTTAAATTTATAAAAATATTATATCACAAAAAATGTGTGCAAACAATAAAATTTTATCAAGATGAAATTATGGTGAAAATCGAAGATAAATAAAGTATTTCATTGAAAAAATATAGCTGAAATGGTATAATTATATACATTAAATAAAAAGGAATTGATAATTATGCAATGGACAGATATTAAAGTTACAACTTTAAAAAAATATGAAAATATATGCGAAATGATAGGCGGTGAAATATGCCCATCGGGAATTCAAATTGAGGATTATAGCGATTTAGAACAAGAAGTTTTAAATATAGCTCATATCGATTTAATTGATGAAGAGTTAATAAATAAAGATAGAGATAAAATTATAGTTCATCATTATATTTCGCCTCAAAGAGATGCACAAGATGTTATTTTGCAATTAGAAAATGCATTAAGTAATCTTTTAGTTGAGTATTCAATTAGCGTTGAATATGTTAATCAAGAAGACTGGGAAAACAGCTGGAAAGCCTATTATAACCCTATTGAAATTGGCGAAAAATTAGTTGTTTGTCCTTCTTGGATTGATTATAAAACTAATAAAACTGTTTTAAAATTAGATCCTGGAATGGCTTTTGGCTCTGGCACTCATGAAACAACGTATTTATGCCTTGAAGTGTTAGAAAGAGAAGTTAAAAAAGGAGATAGAGTTTTAGATATTGGAACAGGTAGTGGTATTTTAGGAATAGGTGCTGCTCTATTAGGAGCAAAATCTGTTGAAGGGGTTGAAATAGATCCTACTGCTGTAAAAGTGGCAAATGAAAACTCGATTTTAAATAACACACAAAATATTTTTACAATTTCGCAAGGAAATCTGACAAAAAACACCAGTGGCACTTATGATATAATAGTAGCAAATATTGTAGCTAATGCAATTATTATGCTTACAAAAGATGTTAAAAGGCTAATTAGTGAGAATGGAATTTATATTATGAGTGGCATTATTTTAGAAAGAGAAGAAGACGTTTTAAATGCATTAAAAGAAAATGGATTTAAAGTTAAAGAAATTTTAAGAAAAAATAATTGGACCTGCTTGATTGCCTCTTTGTAAAAGCTAGCAAAATATTTTGCTAAAATAAAAAACCATAATAAAAATATATTATTTATAATAATAAGAAAGAGTATATATGGCGCATAGATATTTTTTAGATAGTGTAAATGAAAACACGGCTATAATTTTGGGCGATGAGGCAAAGCATTTAATAAAAGTGATGCGTGTAAAAATTTTAGATGAGTTAGTTTTAACGGATAAAAAAGGCTTTGATTACATAACAAAGGTAAAAGAAATTAACCAAAATGAAATTCACTGCGAAATTATTAAAAAAGAAAAAAACCTTGCCGATCCTAAAAAACAGCTCACTGTTTTTATGGCACTACCAAAAAGCGATAAATTAGAAATGATAACACAAAAATTATGCGAGCTTGGAGTTTTTGATTTAACTCCTTTTGTGAGCGAATTTTGTGTTGCCCAAAAAAGCAAAAAAGAAGATAACAAACTTTCAAGACTTCAAAAAATTTCAGATGAAGCAGCAAAGCAATCTGCAAGAAGTGTGCCGATGAGAGTGAAAAATACACTTACATATAAGGAATTTTTATCCAATATAAAAACTTTTGAAAAAGTATTGCTTTTTTATGAAAAAAAGGATAAAATAGAGGGCTGGCAAAATTTAAAGAGCTTTAATAACGTGGCAATAGTTATTGGAAGTGAAGGTGGATTTTCAAAAAGAGAAGTTGATGATATGATTGAAATGGGAGCAGAAGTTGTAAATCTTGGAAATAGAATTTTAAGATGCGAAACCGCAGCAATCACTGCCACATCGCTAGTTCAGTATGAGTTAGGAGAATTAGAGTAATGGCAGAAAAAAGACGTAGAATAAGTGAAGAAAAAAGAAAAATACTTGCTAAAAAAAGAAAACGCAAAAAAATGTTTTATTCAATAGTTGGAACAATTTTAGCGCTTGCTATTTTGGCTAGTGCTGTTTTGTTAACGGTGGAACTCGTGTCTGGGGATAAAAATCAAACAGGCGATGAAATTATATCACAAGATACATCGCAAGAAACGTCTTCACAAACATTAGATAATGAAGAAATAGTTAATAGCAAAACCGAAGAACTAACACCACAAGAAACCCAAGTCCCTGTAAATGACATTCCCCCTGAAGGCGATTTTGGAATGCTAGTGAGTGTTAGTAATCCATTACCATCAGATTATGTGCCAGAAGTGAGAGCTATTGAGGGAACAGATAAACTATTCGATGTAAGAGCGGCAGATGATTTAGAAAGAATGCTATCTGATGCAGCGGCGGCTGGATATCCTATGTATTTAGTGTCAACTTATAGAACAATAGAATATCAAGAAGGTTTATATAATAGAAAAGTTAATGAGTATATAAACGCAGGATACAGCGAAGAATCAGCAAAAACAGAAGCGGCAAAATGGGTTGCAATTCCGGGAACGAGCGAACATAATTTAGGGCTTGCAGCAGATATTGTTTCGTCAACTTGGTATAACACAAATTCAGATTTAACTCAAGAATTTGAAAATACCGAACATTTCGAGTGGCTAAAAGAAAATTCACCAAGTTATGGCTTTTTGATAAGCTTTCAAAAAGGCAAAGAAGATATAACCGGAATAGTATATGAGCCGTGGCATTATAGATACGTTGGAGTTGAACTTGCTACATATCTAACTAATAACAATTTATCACTTAATGAATATCACGAGATGATAAATTAAAAAAACAGGAGAACAAAATGAGAAATATCGAAGAATTAAGGGAAGAAATTAATATAATTAACGCACAACTTTTAGAACTTTTTATTAAAAGAATGGAAGTTTCAAAAGAAGTGGCTTTATATAAAAAACAAAACGGACTTCCCGTTTTAGATAGAAAAAGAGAAGAAGAAATTTTACAAAATGTTGTGGATAAAACCCCAGATGAATTAAAATCATTCTCTTTAGAATACTTTAAAAAATTAATGGATTTAAGTAAAGAATATCAAAATGAAATATAAAGTAAAAGGCAGAAGAAATTCTGCCTTTTATTTTTTTGGTTAAAATTATATTTTTAAGCCATAATAAGTGTAAGAATAGTCTATTAAGAAAGGAAAATATGCTATGAAAAGTAAATATAATTTTATAAAAGTAGCTTTAGTTTTAGCAATTAGTATTATGTTTTCTGCTTGTGGGGCAGAGCCAACTAAAGATGTGAAGTTTACTATTATTCCCGATAATTTATCTGTAAGAATAGGCCAAACACAAAAAGTTGATTTATTAGCAAGCATATACCAAAACGTAAGTGTTCAAGAAGAATATATAGAAAAACTTGAAGTTATTAGCATCGACGCAGTGAATGGTGAAAACTATCAAGGAAAGGCACAGCTTATATTACAGGCAGATAGCGATGGAGTTAGTAGTAAAAGTTTTGATTTAACAGGCGAAGAAGTCGGCAGAGTTGCCTTTGAAATTGTTGTTGATTTAACATTTTCAAAAGACGCAGACGATGTTGAAAATAGGCATTTAGTTTTAATAGAGGCAGAAATTATAAATGAAGTATATGAAGAGTCTTTTGATGAAATAGCAAGTAGTGAAGATGAAGATAAAGAGGCGCAAGCTATATCAGATAATATTTCTGTTTCGGCTGGGAATATGGCAAGACCAACGGAGTTTCCACATTTGAATTTGCCAGAATATATGAATTTATCAACAAATCAGATGTTTGCATTTAGCTTAAATCAAGATTTAAAAGGACACTCTATAAGACAAGTTAGTTTTGGAAATGGTGTTGCACGTGCATATATTGGAACCGATGAAAAATCAGGAGAGATGGATTTAAGAATTATAGCTGGAGATAGTGTAAATTCAGGATATGTGAAAATTTATTTATCTTATCCTAATTATTTTTATAACGCTTCATCAGTATTACCTCAAGAAAATCCAAACGGCCCATATTATAGCGTTGAAAATGGATATTTAGTTATAATGTATGATGTTAATATTAAAGAAAATCTAAGTAATACTAAGCCACTAGAAGAATATTATGTTGAAAATGAATTAAACAAAGATGAATATAATCCAATGATAAAAAATTAGAATAATAAAAATCCACTATTTAACTAGTGGATTTTTATTGAATTTATGATATAATATCTTTAATCATTTAAAAAGGATTTATATTATGTATTATTCAATTTTAAGCTTTACAAAAGAAGATTTTGCGTTTATCCCTATTGAATTTTGGATAGGGCTAGTTGTATTTTTCTTAGTTGTTTATTTTTTAGTTTATAAGCATTTTACAAAGCAATTAATGGAAAAAGAACTCGAGCAAAATAAAGATGAAGATAAATTTAATTTTTAGTTATCATCACTTAAAAAATAAAAATTCTTATAAATGCCTTGAACTTTAGGGGAAACATATTTATCTAAATGATACCAGCCAAAATACCATTTTTTATATTGCACCTGCTTATTTATTTCATCAAAAAATATAGCAGTGTTGCCAGGCGCAAAATCGCTTAAATTTAAAAATAAATCTATCGCATTAGATGGACCATGAGTTAAAATGTAGTCAACTTTTAAGTCATGGTTTTTTAAATTATTAAAAGCTGAATTAAATTCTTCGTCTTTTGGAGAAAAATCTTCAATAGAAAAATCTATATCATCATTATCATATCCGCCAAAACAAAATAATTTTTTGCCTTCAATTTCTAAAATTTCGCCACGCTTTATGTAGTAAATTTTGTTTTTAATAATTTCTTTTGCACGAGCGTTATTATAAATAGTGTCAGGGTATGAGTTAATCGTTGGTATTTTATCTCGAGTGCCATCTATAAATAAAATTTTAAAAGGGAGTTTTGAAAGTTTTTTTAATATTTTTAGTTCTTCTTTTGAATTATTCCAAACAAATCCAAAATCACCTAAAACAATAACAGTGTCGCCTTTTTTAATGTTTTTAGTTTCTTTAGTTGTAAAATGAGTAATATCTGCGTGGGTATCTGCTGTTAAAAAAATCATATTGGCTTTAATCCTTTAAGTTTATCATATAATTATTATTCACCTTATTTTTTTCACTTTAAATATACAAGAAAATATGGTATAATATTCTTTATTATATCTAAAAATTAAAGGAATGTCTATATGAAAAAAATAATAAGCACAATTATTTTAGTTGCAGTTATGTTCTCTATGTTGAATATAAATGCATTTGCAAACAGCGAGGCAAGATACGAAATCCCATTTGAAGTTGATGCGAAAAGCTATGTTTTGTATTCGCTAGATACAAATGAAATTATATTTGAAAAGAATATGCACGAAACATATACTCCAGCCTCATTAACAAAATTAATGACAACGTATCTTACGTTTAAATATATAGAAGATTTAGAAAACACAATGATAACAGCGCCATCTTATATTTATAATGAGCTAGTTGGCATGGGTGGTTCGCATGCTGATATTTGGGCAGGTGAAGCTGTTTCGGCATATAATTTAATTCATGCAATGCTTATTCCATCAGGAAATGAAGCGGCTAATATAGTTGCGGATTATTTAGGTGGCGGAAATATGGGCAATTTTTATATGATGATGAACACCGAAGGTGAAAAACTTGGAATGGAAAACACAAATTTTAGTAATGCACACGGGCTTTTTTCAGATAATCATTACTCAACAGCATATGATATGCTTCAGCTTGCAATAGCTTGCTATGAAACTCCTGGGTTTATGGAAGTTGCCACAAAAACGCATCACTATATGCCAGCCACCGACCATTATAGACATCCAACAGAATATTATATAGATTCAACTATTAGAATGCAAAAAACAACATCTGATTTCTATGAGCCTTATATAAGAGGAATGAAAACAGGCTCACTCGATGAAGTAGGGCATAATTTTGTGACAGTTTGTGAGGCAAATGGAGAAAAATATATACTAGTTATTATAGGTGCTGATGATTATGAAGATTACGCAGCGTTTTACACAACACCAATTATAATGGATTATTTTTACGAAAACTACACTTTAAAATCTGCAAATAGTTTAGATTTACCAGTTACAGAAGTGGATTTAAAATATGCAGCGGAAAGCGATGTGTTATTATTATATCCAAGCACTCACGTTATGAGCGTTTTGCCAAATACAGTTGACGAAACTAGCTTTTCAAAAGAGTATAATATTCCCCAAAGTGTGTCAGCGCCAATAGAAAAAGGCGATGTTGTGGGGACGGTTGATTATTATTTAGCAGGGCAAAAAATTGGAAGTAGTGATTTAATTTCTGCAGAAAGCTATGAAAGAGATACTTTAATATACACTCTTGAAAAAATAAAAGAAATAGCAACATCTTTGTATTTCAAAGTAGTTATTTTAGTTACCGTTTTAGTGGCGGCAGGGTATATTTTATTTGTTTATCTTCATATAAATAAGCAAAAGAAGATGAATAAAATTATTCGCAGTAAAGGGAATAAAAGATAGATAGTTTTAAAATTTTCTTCGGTTTTAGAATTATAAAAGGTTAGAGCTTAATTATTTATATAAAAGCAAAGCTCAAAGAAAGGAAAGGCATATTATGAAAGATGTTTATATAATTTTGTCACGTTCAGGAACTGTTTTAGCTAGAGCTATAAGGGCATTTACAAAAAAATATTATAATCACACTTCGATAGCATTTGATCTATCATTAGAGCCATTTTACTCTTTTGGAAGAAGAAATCCAAAGCATATGTTTCCGGCAGGATTTATAACTGAAGGAGTGCATTCAGGATTTTTTAAACTCCACCCAACAACGAAAATATGCGTTTTAAAAACTCAGGTGAGTGAAGAAGAATATACTTTAATTCAAAAAAGATTAAAAAAATTTACAGATAATCCGTTAAAATTCAAATACGGAGTTTTACAAATGCCGTTAATGATGATTAATAAAACATACACGCCAAAAACAAGATATGTGTGTAGCGTTTTTGTGGCAAGTTTATTTCGTGATATTTTAAAATTTGATAGAGATTACACCTTAATGTATCCCGAGGATTATTATCAATTTAATTTTGAAAAAATATATGAGGGCAATGCAGGAGATTATAATATAAAATAGTGTTATAATTTTTAAAATTATATGCAATGGGATAAACAAAAAGAGAGGAATAGTAATACATATGCAAAATAGCAAATTTTCAGTTAGAGATCCAAGAAATCTATCAATATTAACAGATTTTTATGAACTGACTATGGCAAACGGATTTTTATTAAGTAATCATAAAGACACGATTGGTGTGTTTGATTTATTTTTTAGAAAAGTGCCAGACAAGGGTGGATTTGCAATTAGCTGTGGGCTAGAGCAAGTTATAGATTATTTAGAAAATTTATCTTTTTCAAAAAATGATATAGACTATTTAAGAAGTAAAAACATATTTCGAGAAGAATTTTTAGATTATTTATTAAACTTTGAATTCACTTGCAATGTTTATGCTTTAAAAGAAGGAACTCCAGTTTTTCCAAAAGAGCCAATTATTGTTGTAGAAGGTCCAGTTATTCAAGCACAATTAGTTGAAACAATGCTTTTAGTTTTAATAAATCATCAAACTCTAATTGCAACAAAGGCTAATAGAATAGTTAGAAGTGCAATGGGAAGAGATGTTCAAGAGTTTGGAGCAAGAAGGGCGCAAGGGGTAGACGCTGCTGTTTTAGGAGCAAGAGCGGCTTACATTGCAGGCTGTAAATCAACATCTAATACGCAAGCCGAAAGAGATTTTGGCATACCAGCTTCAGGCACTATGGCACATAGCTGGGTTCAACTTTTTGACACTGAATACGAAGCTTTTAAAACATATGCAACTATATACCCTGACAACTGCGTTTTATTAATAGACACTTACTCTGTTTTAAAATCAGGAATTCCAAATGCGATAAAAGTTTTTGATGAAGTTTTAAAACCACAGGGTAAAAAACCAAAAGGAGTTAGAATAGATTCAGGCGATATCGCATATTTTTCAAAAAAAGCAAGAAAAATATTAGATGAGGCAGGCTACCAAGACTGCAGAATCATTGCATCGAATGCAATGGACGAATATGTTATAAGAGATTTAATTATAAATGATGCTAAAATAGATTCTTTTGGCGTTGGCGAAAATTTAATCACTAGTCGTTCTGCGCCTGTTTTAGGCGGAGTTTATAAACTTGCGGCTATTAAAAAAGATGGAGAATATATCCCAAAAATTAAAATAAGCGAAAGTTTTGAAAAAATTACAATACCATATAAAAAACAAGTTTACAGAATTTTTTCTGATGAAACAGGAAAGGCATTAGCTGATTATATAGCGTTTTTTGATGAAGAAGTTGAGCATTTAAAAGAAATTGAAATTTTTTCACCATTAGAGCCTTGGAAGAAAAAATTTCTTGAAAATGTTACGATAAAACCTTTATTAATCGAAGTTTTTAAAGATGGTAAAAAGGTTTATAATTCACCGAGTATTAATGAAATTCGAGATTATACAGAAATTCAATTAAATAATTTGTGGGATGAGGTAAAAAGATTAGAGTTTCCGCATATATATTATGTAGACTATTCTTATAAACTGTGGAGTGAGCAAAGAAGACTGCTAGAGCAGAGATAAGAAAATACATAAAGGACGGTTTTTTATATGGAAATTGTTTTAATTATAAGTGCTTTAACAATATTATTAGTGATTTTTTTGCATTGGCAAAATAAAGGAATTAGTGTAAATAAAATTCAGTATTATAATCCGAAAATTCCAGATGGATTTAATGGATATAAAATACTTCATCTATCTGATTTTCATAATGATAAATCACTGTTTTTTGACGTTGTAAAACTTTCAAAAAAGCAAAATCCAGATATAATTTTTCTAACTGGGGATATTATAGATTCAAGAAGATGCGAAAAAAGCGTTGCGATAGATTTATTAAATGAATTAAATAAAATAGCAAGCGTTTATATAGTTTTGGGAAATCATGAAAACCGCTTAATAGACTTAGGCGTTTTTAAAGAACAAATTATTAAAACAAACACTAATTTATTAGACGATAGAAAATTGACTATTAAAAAGCAAGATGATTTTCTAACATTAATAGGAATAAGCGATCCTGATTTTCAAAAGAAAAATAAAGAAGAAAAGCTAGAAAAATATATAAAAACATTTTCAAAACTCTCTTTTGGAGATGGCACATTTAAAATTCTTTTAGCACACAGGCCGGAATATTTTATAGAATATGCAAATGCAAACTACGATTTAATTTTTTCAGGCCACGCACATGGGGGACAATTTAGAATACCATTTACAGATATTGGCGTTTTTGTTCCAGACCAAGGCTTTTTTGCAAAATATTCAGCAGGAATAAAAAAAGAAAAAGAAAGCACGATGATAATTAATAGAGGAATTGGTAATTCTTTATTTCCTTTTAGATTATTTAATCGCCCAGAAATTATACTTTTAACTTTAAATAAATAAAAAATAAACACCGATTATA
>CAYJGG010000054.1:0-1853 GCA_964369915.1 uncultured Oscillospiraceae bacterium
AATCGCTAAAGCGATTACATAAAACATCGTTAAATATGTTTATTATATAAATAATATTAACTATCTTATATTAAAATTCAATAACTACACTACTAAAAATTAAAATTAAATTATTTAAAATATGATTTTTTAAAAGAAAGTGTGGCTTTATGAAAAAGTTTATTAGTTTATTTTTAGCGATGGCTTTGTTGTTTTCATTATCTGGGTGCATGAGTGAAATATCTGATAAAAATAAAGATATTGAAGAACTAACTCAACTTGAAATTTATGAAGAATATATACTACCGCTAAGTTATGATGGAAGTTTATATTATCGAACTAGTATGGAAAGTATGAACGAGTATAGTTTTTTTACTTTGACTAATAAATACATTTATTTAGTTGACGATTTTGATTACAATTATTATTTTGAAAACTATGAAGTAGTGCATTATGGCGATGTGGGAAACATACTTGATCATGTTTATATACCAGCAGAAGAATTTCAAACTAATATTAGAAAAAAATTTGTTTTAAGTGATGATTATTTTTCTCAGTTTGATGAATACTTAGAAGATGAAAGATATATTGTTCCCATAAATCAAAAACAACATAGCGTAGGAAGAAATTTTATCGACACTAATAGCATTAATTTAGAAAAAACTGATACTGGATATAACATTAATTACGAAACTCCAATGATAATATATCCAAGTGCTTTAGGGGTTAGTGTTACTACTGTTTTATATAATTCCACTTTAAATTTAGTGTATGATGAAGAATTAGATGCATATAAATATAATAGCTTTAAATCTGTTATAAACCAAGATGATTTTAATAATACTACGGTGGCTGAATTATATTTAGAGAATATTAAAGAAATTTTAATTTATGATTTCTCAAAAGATGATACATCATTTTTAGAAACTACGCCTGATGGAGTTTCGGCAAATATTATATATGCTTTTTTATCAAAGGCAGCTTCAAAATATATTAACAGCTCAGACTTTGAAGGCGATATAAGATACACATCAAGTTTATTAATTGATTCTTATAATGCTATTTTTGAAATAGGAGGAGAAGAAAAACTCCTTAATCTTATAGAAAATTCAGCTTTTTATAAAGAAAGTGAATATGATAAAGGTTATACAGTTTTTCATTTTAATGAAATTTCACATCATTTATCTAATTATTATATAAATATATTAGATTTTAATATAACTGATGATATTTTAACAGCAACTTATGAAATTGTGCCTAAAGATGATGGGCTTGATAGATTTTCTGGCATTGTAAAACTAAGATTAGATGGAAACGATTACACAATTATAGAGAATAAAACTACATAGCATTGGTATAAATTTTTTCAAAGGAGAGTTTTTTATGATACATTATTACGCATCAAAGCAAGGCGATTTAAAAGGATTACTTCCTTTAGAGTCAATAGGAAAAACTAAAGATCAACACTGTCATAAAACAAAAGAGGAAGCTATAATTTATATGCTAAATCCAAATTTTAGCTATGACTCAAGACAAAAAACTCAATTTTTAAAAGAATTTAAAGGCGATACAGCAACAGTTTATTTATATCGATGTGAAAAACAAAAAGGCGAAAACGCAGGATATAATAAAGATTCACTTGCAAAAATAATTGCAAAAGAAGTTATAGAAGATGTTAAAGAATATCTAGTTGATATTTTAAATCAATAAAATAATAAAAAGAATGCGAGAGCATTCTTTTTTTGTGTAAATTATTATGTATAATAAAAGTTAATATAAATGTTTATAAAATGCTATTGTTAGTTTTACTTTTTTATGATAAAATGTTTATTTAGAGAAGTTTGCGATTTTTTATTATTTAAATATAAATAATT
>CAYJGG010000054.1:1953-12002 GCA_964369915.1 uncultured Oscillospiraceae bacterium
TAAAATGTTTATTTAGAGAAGTTTGCGATTTTTTATTATTTAAATATAAATAATTTACATTATTATATTTAAAGGCTTTATATTATAGTAACCTATGTGCAATACACACTTTAAAAACTTAATTTTATATATTATTATTTTTTGTAACAATAAAGTAGGCTTTAGTGTTTATTTTCGCAAAAAAGAAAATACCATTTTATAAATATAAATAATTCAAATTATAAGGAGGATAAAAAATGAGTACAATAGCAGCACTAGCAACAGCACCCGGAAAAGCCTCGCTTTGCGTTGTTAGAATTTCTGGCGAAGATGCATTTACAGTGGCTAAAAAAGTTTTTATCCCTAAAAACAAAAATAAAGATATCCAAAAACAAAAAGGATACACAGCTTTATATGGAGCTGCGATAAGAAAAGGAAAAGAAATAGACGAAGCTGTTGCTTTAGTTTTTAAATCTCCGGCAAGTTTTACTGGGGAAGATATAGTTGAGATTTCTTGCCATGGAGGACAAGCTGTTGCCGACCAATTATTAAAATCTTGCTATGAAGCAGGAGCTGTTCCAGCGGCTGCAGGGGAATTTACAAAAAGGGCATTTTTAAATGGAAAATTAAACTTAACTCAGGCAGAGGCAGTTATCGAAATGATTAATGCCACAAGTAATCAAGCTTTAGTTTCTGCAAAAAGTGCACTTGAGGGGAATTTATATAAAAGAGCTAGCAAAATAAGAGATGATTTATTAATTTTAGTTGGACATATAACAGCCTATACCGATTTTCCAGAAGAGGCAGTTGAAGAAGTGAGCGAAGAAGAAATACGAGATATTTTAACTAGAAATAAAAATGAATTATCAAAATTAATTAAAGGCTATGATTTAGGAGCAAAAATTAATAAAGGAGTTAAAACAGCGATAGTTGGAAAACCAAACGCTGGAAAATCAACTTTATTAAATTCGCTTTCTGGATTTGAAAAAGCAATAGTAACTCCAATAGCCGGAACAACTCGAGATGTTGTTGAGCAAGAAATTATTTTAGGAAATATAAATTTAATTTTGCAAGATACTGCCGGAATTAGACAAACAGAAAATGAAATTGAAAATATTGGAATTCAAAGAAGTATTGAAAAATTAAACACTGCAAATTTAATTTTTTGCGTTTTTGATGGCAGCCAGGAAATAACAAAAGAAGATATAGATTTGGCACAAAATTGCATAAATAAAAATAGCATTGCAATTATTAATAAACAAGACTTAGAGCAAAAATTTAACGCTGAAATTATAAAAGATAATTTTAAAGAAATTTTATATATAACAGCTAAAGATTTTTATCTATCAAAAGAATTTGAAGAGATTGTTTTAAGAGTTATTGGTGCTGATAATATTGATGTGATGATTGATAGCGTTGTTAATGAAAGGCAGTATGAAGCAATTAGAAAAGCTTTTAATGGAGTCAGTGACGCTTTAGAAAGTTTTGAAATTGGGCATAGTTTAGATATTATAGGAGTTTGTATAGATGAGAGTTTATACGCTATTTATGAGCTAACTGGCGAAAATGTTTCGGAAGAAATTATTGCAGAAGTATTTTCTAAATTCTGCGTAGGTAAATAAAATTTAAAAATAAGACACACTAGTTATGATTTTTAGTGTTAATTATGTAAATAATATCAATTCTATATATTTACTATATGTAATATATAAAAGCTATATAACAAAAAGCAAAAGTCGGTGAAAGGGACTCTCCTTACTTTTTTATACATTAAAAAAGTAAGGCAAGAAAGGAATAGTAAAAAAATGAAACTTGGAAATTATGATGTTGTTGTTATTGGAGCAGGGCACGCTGGAATAGAAGCGGCTATTTCTTCAGCAAGACTTGGAGCGAAAACAGCACTATTCACCCTCACACTAGACGGCGTTGGCAATATGCCGTGCAACCCTGCAATAGGCGGAACTGCTAAAGGACATTTAGTTAGAGAGATAGATGCACTTGGCGGAATGATGGGGAAAGCTGCCGATGCAACTAGCATACAAACAAGAATGCTCAATAAAGGAAAAGGTCCAGCTGTTCATTCTTTAAGAGTGCAGAGTGATAGAACGCAGTATCAATTGTACATGAAAAAATTGTGCGAAAATACTGAAAACTTAGATTTAAAACAAGCTGAAATCACAGAGATTTTATTTGATGATACAAATGCAGTAACTGGAGTTAAAACAAAACTTAATAGCGAATATTCAGCAAAGGCTGTAATTATTGCAACAGGCACATATTTAACAGGGAAAATATTTGTAGGTAATAGTGAATATCTTTCAGGCCCTGATGGACATCATTCGGCTGTGAGTTTATCAGAATGTTTAAAAGAGAAAGGGATAGATTTACGAAGATTTAAAACAGGAACACCAGCTAGAGTTCATAAAAGAAGCATAAATTTTGATGTTTTAGAAATTCAGCCGGGAGATGATGAAGCTGTACCTTTTAGTTTTATGACAAGACACGAAATTAAAAACGATGTGCCTTGCCATATATCATATACAAATTTAGACACACATAAAGTGATACAAGATAATATTCATAAATCTCCTTTGTTTGGTGGAAAGATTGAAGGTGTTGGCCCGAGATACTGTCCGTCGATTGAAGATAAGGTTGTGAGATTTCCAGATAAAGAAAGACATCAATTATTTATTGAGCCTTGCGGAGTTGACACCGATGAAATGTATTTACAGGGGATGTCTTCATCACTTCCTGAAGATGTCCAGTTTGAATTTTATAGAACGATAGAAGGGCTTGAAAATTTAGAAATTATGCGCCCTGCTTATGCTATTGAATATGATTCTTGCAATCCTTTATATTTAAAAGCCACTTTAGAATTTAAAAAATTCTCTGGTTTATATGGGGCAGGCCAATTTAATGGAACATCAGGATATGAAGAAGCAGCAGCACAAGGATTAGTCGCTGGTGTTAATGCGGCAAGAAAAATTAATAGCCAAGATGAATTTATACTGCCAAGGCAGTCAAGTTATATTGGAACGCTAATTGATGATTTAATAACTAAAGGCGTTAGTGATCCTTATAGAATGATGACTAGCAGAAGTGAGTATCGTTTATTTTTACGTCAAGATAATGCAGATGAACGACTTACTCCAATAGGAAAAGAAATAGGACTAGTTTGTGAAGATAGGTGGAACTATTTTTTATCTACCCAAGAGTTAAAAGAAAAAGAAATACAAAGGCTTTCTTATATAACTGTAAAACCTAGCCAGTTTAAAGAAATAATGATTGAAAAAAATTTACCAGAACTTTCAACTGGTATTCGCGCGAGCGAATTATTAAAACGTCCGCAGATTTCTTATGATGATATAGTAAGAGCAATTGGAAAAGATGATGAGATTACTAATTTTATAGGAGAAAAGGTTAGCGTTGAATTAAAATATTCAGGATACGTTAAAAGACAAGAAATTCAAATAAATCAAGCGAAAAAATTAGAAAACACAAAAATTCCAGAAAATTTTAATTACTTAGAACTTAAAGGATTAAGATTAGAAGCTAGAGAAAAATTAGAAAAGATTAGACCAGAAAATGTGGCGCAGGCATCAAGAATACCAGGAGTTAGCCCTAGCGATATTTCTTCACTATTATTAGAAATAAAAATGAGAAATTTAAAATAAAAGTTGCTTTTATATTTCGTTAATTTTGATTTATTATAAAATTAACGCATATAAATAAATCGATAATTATAAAGAAAGGATTAACAATGATAAATAAAATAAGATTACAAAACCTATGCAAAACTTACGATATTTTATTAAATGAAACTCAATTAAATCAATTAGAAATTTATGCACAGTTTTTAGTTGAGTATAATGAAAAGGTTAATCTAACGGCTATTGTGGATGAAGAAGGAATTGAAGTAAAGCATTTTTTAGATTGTTTATTATTTGCAAAAGACGAAAGAGTTAAAGGGAAAATCTGCGATGTTGGAACAGGGGCTGGGTTTCCTGGGATAGTTGTTAAAATACTAAAACCTGAAGTTGATTTATATATGATAGAGCCAACTGGAAAACGCTGCACTTTTTTAAATTTAGCGCTTGAAAAAATTGGAATAGAAGGCACTGTTATAAATGAAAGAGCCGAAGAAGCTGCACGAAAAGGGTATAGTGAAAAATATGATTTAGTGACAGCGAGAGCAGTTGCGAATTTATCTATTTTACTAGAATACTGCACTCCACTTGCTAAAATAGGCGGATACTTTATAGCGATGAAAGGCGATGCAAAAGAAGAGATTAATAATGCGAAAAATGCTCAAAAAAAATTAAACCTTGAATTTATTGAAGAAATTAATTATAATCTTAGTGATGATAGTAAAAGGTGTTTGGCTGTTTATAAAAAGAAAAAATCAACTCCAAATTTATATCCAAGAAACGGCGGGAAAATTAAAAAGTCACCATTATAAGTGAATATTTATATTTTAAACGACAACTTTTGTTGTCGTTTTTTTGTATTTTAATTTATATATTTAATCTAAAATTATAAAATTCTTAAACTTTCGTATATAAAATTTCGACAAAAGATAAGATATTACTATTAATATTTTATTTTTCTTATATAATAATGTCGAAAAATAAAACTAAACTAAATTTAATGCGATATCTTTTTATTGCATAAGTTGGCAATATATGGTATTTTTCTTGTAGAAAGTAAAAAGGAGTTGAAAAAATGCTATCTTTATCAAATCTAACAAAAAGACTAAATCAAACCATAGTTGAAGATGTATTAATATCATTAATTATTCCTTGTCCATATCAATCAAGAAATGTGGCAACAAAAAAGGGAATAGAAGATTTATCATCATCGATAATTGAAAATGGAATATTACAACCACTCACCGCAACAATGACCGATGATGGGCAGTATCAATTAATTTCAGGGCATAGAAGATTAATAGCTGCAAAAAAAGCAGGGTTTAATAAAGTGCCAGTTATTGTATTAGAAAAAACTGATAAAGAAATAGCAGTTTTAAATATAGTTGAAAATATTCAAAGGGAAGACTTAAATTGTTTTGAAGAAGCAGCAGCTATAAAAACTCTTATATCAGAATTAAAGTTAACTCAAACTCAGGTGGCGCAAAAATTATCTTTATCTCAGCCAGCGGTTGCAAATAAATTAAAACTACTTTCTTTTAATTTGCATCTTCAAAAAAAGATGATTGAAGCAAATCTAACAGAACGCCACGCAAGGGCAGTTTCAAGATTAGAAGAAACAAAAAAAGAAAAGGCTATCGACTACATAATTAAATATAATTTAAATGTTAAGCAAACAGATGAATATATTAATTTTCTACTAGAGCCAAAAAGGAAAACACAGCAAAACGTAATAATTAATATTAAAGATATTAGAATTTTTAAAAACACAATAAGTAAAGCTGTTGAGATAATGCAAAAAGCAGGAATTCAAACAGAACTAAATGAAACTGAAAGCGAAGAAGATATTTTTTACACAATTCGTGTTCCCAAAAAAACAAAGGCAAGATAAATTATGGTATCAATATTTTGTTTTAAAAAGCTATCAACAACCGCTTAAATTAATAACAACAACAAATTACTAAAAACAAAATATTCATATATAAAAATAAGAGTTTTTTATTAAAAGCTCTTATTTTATTTTATTATTAAAAATAGATAGCAAAAAAACCTGATAAACACTAGCAAAATCGAGCCTCTTTGCCTGTAATCGTTTTATTTTTAAGTTTATGTATAAATATATGTATAAAAAAATATAAATCGCTACAAACAAGAGCAAAAAAATGAGCTATTTTTATTAAATTTGTTCCACGTGGAACAAGAATATTATTAAAAATAAAAATGTTCCACATGGAACATTTTTTAAAATACTCTTTTAATTTATACAAAAATATGATACAATATAAATACTTTAGCGAAAAATATTAGATATGCTAGTTTGAATATTAATTTCAAACTTTAAGTTTTGCACAATTTTTTATAATTAGCAAAACTTAATATGAAAGGAAAGAGTAAAAGTTATGGCGAAAATAATTGCAGTTGCAAACCAAAAAGGCGGAGTTGGAAAAACTACAACTGCCGTAAATCTAGCTGCTTGTGTTGCGGCGCAAGGCAAAAGAGTTTTACTTGTTGATTTAGATCCCCAAGGAAATTCAACTTCGAGCTTTGGCATATCAAAAAAGAATTTAGATAAAAGCACATACGATGTTTTAATTGATTCAGTTAGCGTTAAAGATGCTGTTATAAAAAGTGATTTTAAGGTTGATATTTTGCCTTCCTCTATTAAATTATCAGGGGCAGGCGTGGAGCTTGTTTCACTAGAAAAAAGACATTTAAAACTTAGAACAGCTTTAAATAAAGTGAATGAGGTGTATAATTATATCTTTATAGATTGTCCGCCGTCACTCGATTTATTAACAATAAATGCATTAAGTGCAGCAGATACAGTTTTAGTTCCTATTCAATGTGAGTTTTTTGCGCTTGAAGGCTTATCAGAATTAATGAGCACAATTAGAATTGTAAAACAGCAATATAATAAAAATATAGACATCGAAGGTGTATTATTAACGATGTATGATCCAAGACTAAACTTAACATTGCAAGTTGTAAATGAAGTTAAAAAATACTTCCCAAACAAAGTTTACACAACAACTATACCAAGAAATGTTCGTCTTTCAGAAGCTCCAAGCTATGGAGAGCCGATAAATGTTTATGATAATTCCTCTAAAGGAGCAGAGAGTTATACCCAGCTCGCTAAAGAATTTATAAAACAAAATAAAAATTATTAATATAAAAAATGCTTTTTTAAAATTAAAAAGCAGAGAAAGGACCTACTATGGCTAAAAAGAAAACAGGACTTGGAAAAGGCTTAGACTCTTTATTTCTTCCAGAGGAGCAACAAATCAGCAATACAGCCCCACAAGAAATAAGAATAAGCGATATAGATGTTGATCCATCACAGCCAAGAACAAACTTTGAAATGCAAAGTTTAGAACAATTGAGTCAGTCTATTTTAGAACATGGAGTTTTACAGCCTATAATTGTTATGCCAAATGGGATAGATAGATATAAAATAATCGCTGGCGAAAGAAGATTTAGAGCTTCAAGAATGGCTGGGCTTGTAGAAATTCCGGCGATAGTTAAAGAATTTTCAACAAGACAGGCTAAAGAAGTTGCTTTAATTGAAAACTTACAAAGGGAAGATTTAGATCCACTTGAAATAGCAATAGGCTATAAAAGTTTAATGGAAAGCTTTGATTTAACGCAAGATGAAATATCAAAAAAGCTTTCAATCCCACGATCGAGCGTTGCAAATAGTTTAAGAGTGTTGAATTTACCAGATGAAGTGCAAGAAATGATAAAAGAAGGCTTTATTAGCCTTGGACACGCAAAGGTTATTTTATCGGTTATTGATAAAGAAATTCAAATAGAAATTGCTAAAACTGTTAAAGAAAAAGAACTTTCAGTAAGACAATGCGAGTTATTAGCAAAATCTTTGCAAAAAGCAGAGAAAAAAACAAAAGAAGATAAAAGACCAAATATTATAAAAGAAATAGAAATTGCCCTTTCAACTATCCACGGAACAAATGTTAAAGTGAATTATAAAGAAGGAAAAGGGAGTTTAAACATTAGTTTTAATAGCGATGAACAATTAAAAGAACTAGCGAAATTATTAGAGAAGAAAGAAGGATAGCTATAAATGTTAGATATTAGAAGAATTAGGGAAAACCCACAACAAATTAAAGATGCTTTAAAAAGACGTGGCGCTGATTTATCAAATAAAATTGATGAAATATTAGCAACTGATGAAAAAAGAAGAGAACTTTCAAGCAAAGTTGATAATCTAAAAGCAAAGCAAAACAACGCTTCAAAATTAATTCCTCAATATAAAAAAGAAGGAAAAGACACAGCTGAACTAATGGCAGAAATGAAATCTTTAGCAGACGAAATTAAAAAAGATGTTTTAGAAGTTTCAGCTTTAGAAAAACTGCAAGAAGAATTATTATTAGATGTTCCAAACACTCCAGATAATTCAGTTCCAGATGGCGTTGATGAAACATCAAATGTTGAAATTAGAAAATGGGGTGAAATACCTTCATTTAGCTTTGAGCCAAAAGCTCACTGGGACTTAGGAAAAGAATTAGATATCCTAGATCCAGAAAGAGCAGCAAAAGTTACTGGTGCAAGATTTCACTTTTATAAAGGGTTAGGGTGCAGATTAGAAAGAGCAATTATCAGCTTTTATATGGATTTACATTCAAACGAACACGGCTACACAGAAATGTTTCCTCCATTTATTGCAAATGCAGATTCAATGAGGGGAACAGGACAACTTCCAAAATTCGGCGATGATATGTTTAAATTAGAAGGCAATGAGTGGTATTTAATTCCAACAGCAGAAGTGCCTGTTACAAACTATCACAGAGATGAAATACTAGACGGAAATAAACTTCCTTTTAAATACTGTGCTTACTCAGCTTGCTTTAGAGCAGAGGCTGGTTCTGCAGGCAGAGATACAAGAGGGCTAATTCGTCAGCATGAATTTAATAAGGTTGAATTAGTTAAATTCACTCGCCCAGACCAAAGCTGGAACGAACTTGAAGAACTAACTCAAAACGCAGAAAAAGCTCTTCAACTACTAGGACTTCCATATAGAACTATCGCTTTATGCGCTGGGGATATGGGATTTTCAAGTAGCAAGACATATGATATAGAAGTTTATATGCCAAGCTACAAAGAATATAAAGAAATTTCATCTTGCTCAAACTTTACAGATTATCAAGCAAGAAGAATGCAAATCAGATTTAAAAATGCAGTTACAGACAAAGCTCAATTAATCCACACTTTAAATGGCTCAGGCCTTGCAGTTGGCAGAACGTTTGCTGCAATTTTAGAAAACTTCCAAAACGAAGATGGCTCAATTAATGTTCCAGAGGTTTTAGTTCCTTACATGGGCGGAGTTAAAAAAATCGAGAAAAAAGATTTGTAATTTATAAGTAAATGATTAAAAGGTAAGTGGAGAATGAATAATAAAGAAAAATTAAATATGGTTCACTCAGCCTCGCTTGTAGCGACGGGGATAATGGCTATAATATATAATATTATAGCTTTAGCGAATATTGAAATTTCTTCTTTAGTAAAACTAATTATAGTGGTAATTGGAATTATCGCTGTTACAATACTCATCGTATCATTTGTTTTGAAATTAAAGAAATCGAATAAATAAAATTAAAAGAGGCAAAATTTATATTTTGCCTCTTTTTAAATAATTTATGTAGTGGTGTGATTTTAAAAAAATAAAAGTCGTAGTGAAGTAGGAGCCACACTAGAAATAACTTCGCTAGACTAAGTCAAGTTAATGCAAAAAAATAAAGCAGTGAAAAAATAAATGAAATCACTGCTTTATTTTTATTAAGGATAAGTACATTATTTATCTTCGCTTTCAGTTTCGTTTTTTGTGGATTCACTATCTTGAATTGTTAAAAACATTTCTTCAACAGTGTTTTGAACAATTGCTATCTCTTTACTTAAATCAGTTAGGCGATTGAATAAATAAAAATACAATTTTTTGTAATTATCCATTTTTTTACTTTCCTTTCGATATATTTTTCATCATACACTCTTTAATTTTAAAGATTTACTTTTATAAAAACTTTAATTGAAAGCTAATATACTAAAAAACGAATTTTATATTTTTATTATATAATTAAAAGATTTTTAAAAAAATAATTCTATATTTATATTTTACAGTAGATTATAATAAAAAAATGTAGAATTATGTATAAAACTAAAAAAGAACAAAATAAAAATAAATTCAAAAAGTGCTTGACAAACAGCTGTAGTTATAATATAATTGTTATTGCACTAAACAAAAGGGCATGCCTTTTTCAAGTGTTTTACATAGATGTGGCGGCATGGCTCAGTTGGCTAGAGCAACCGGTTCATACCCGGTAGGTCGTAGGTTCAAGTCCTACTGCCGCTACCATAAAAGGCCCGTTGGTCAAGCGGTTAAGACACCGCCCTTTCACGGCGGTAACACGGGTT
>CAYJGG010000055.1:0-5898 GCA_964369915.1 uncultured Oscillospiraceae bacterium
GCAAAGTCTGAAACTTCTTTTTCAATACCTTCGCCTTTTTCAAAACGAGTGAAAGCAACAACTTTAATCTCGCCGCCTAAAGTTTTTGCAGTAGCGTCTGTGTACTGAGAAATTGATTGTTTATCATCTTTAACAAATGCTTGCTCTAGTAGGCAGTTTTCTTTGTAGTATTTTGCAATTCTACCGATAACCATTTTTTCAGCGATAGCTTGTGGTTTGCCTTCGTTTAAAGCTTGTTGTGTTAAAATTTCTTTTTCTTTTTCTAAAGTTGAAGGATCAACTTCTTCTTTAGCTAAATAGCTTGGGTTAACAGCTGCGATTTGCATAGCAACATCTTTACCATAAGCTTCAAATTCTGGTTTTTGGAATACTTCGTTTGAAGTTTCAAATTTAACTAGAACGCCGTGTGTACCGCCTGCATGAATGTAAGCAACACAAGGTCCTTCGTATCTTACGAAACGACGAAGTTTTAGGTTTTCACCGATAACTAGAATTTTTTCTCTTAAAGATTCTTCAACTGTTTCAGTACCATTTGGCATTTTTAAAGTTAATAATTCTTCAACAGAAGCTGGATTTTCTTTAATGATAACGTCAGCTACTTCAGCAACGAATGTTCTGAATTGTTCGTTTTTAGCAACGAAGTCTGTTTCTGAGTTAACTTCAACTACAACACCGATTTGTGCTGCTTTATCAACTGTAGCATAAACCATACCATCAGCTGCTGTACGGCCAGCTTTTTTAGTAGCTGCTGCTAGGCCTTTTTCTCTTAAATATTCAACTGCTCTTTCAAAATCACCGTTTGATTCTGTTAAAGCTTTTTTACAATCCATCATGCCACAACCTGTGCGTTCACGAAGATTTTTAACGTCTTGAGCTGTAAATGCCATATTTTTTTCCTCCAAATATTTATAATATAATAATTATTATTCTGCTGCTACTTCTTCTGTTTGTGCTTCTGGAGCTGGAGCTGTTTGAGTTCCTTGACGAGCTTCGATAACAGCATCAGCCATAGCGCCAGCGATTAACTTAACCGCACGGATAGCATCATCATTACCTGGGATTACGTAGTCAATTTCGTCTGGATCACAGTTTGTATCAACGATAGCTACAACTGGGATACCTAGGTTTTTAGCTTCTGCAACAGCGATTTTTTCTTTTCTTGTATCAACAATGAAAAGAGCTTTTGGAAGAGTTGGCATATCTTTGATACCGCCTAGGAATTTTTCTAGTTTTTCGATTTCAAGATCTAATTTGATAACTTCTTTTTTAGGAAGTAAATCAAAAGTGCCGTCTTCTTTCATTTTATTTAATTGCTCTAAACGAGAAATTCTGTTTTTGATTGTACGGTAGTTTGTAAGCATACCACCTAGCCATCTAGCGTTTACAAAGTGCATTCCACATCTTTGTGCTTCTTCTTTGATAGCATCTTGAGCTTGTTTTTTAGTACCTACGAATAAGATTTCGCCGCCTTCTGCTGCTACATCTCTGATGAAATCATAAGCTTCATCTAATTTTCTAACTGTTTTTTGTAGATCGATAATGTAGATACCGTTTCTTTCTGTAAAGATGTAACGAGCCATTTTAGGGTTCCATCTTCTTGTTTGGTGACCAAAGTGTACACCTGCCTCTAGTAATTGTTTCATTGATACTGATGACATAATTTTTCCTCCATAATTTTGGTTAATTTCTACCGCTATATCTTGGGTTTAGCAGTTTTATGTTTATAAAAACACACCGAACTGCATGGAATATAGCGTGCATATTTGCCTTAGTATTCTACCATAACTAGGATTAAAATGCAAGTACTTTTTATTATTTATCTTTAATTTCTTTTGTGTTGATTAATATAACATCTTTTCCAACAGTTAAAACGTCTGCCCAAGATATTTTTATATCCTCATTTCTGCCTAAAAGTCCGAAAAATTTTGGTCTTCCAAACACAACTAAGCTTTCAACTTTTGCTGTTTCTAAATCGAACTCTAAATCATCAATCCTACCGATATTCTGCCCTGTAACAACGCTTACTATATCTTTTTGACAAAGAAAGGATAAAGATAACATTATATTCACCACCTAATAAATTTATATATTATTAGTATATTCTATTTTTATATTTAATGTTACTATAAATAAAAACTGATAATTAAATTTATAATTATCAGTTTTTTTATTTACTGGAATTGTTTTCTAACTATTTTTAAAACATTTTTTTCTATTCTTGAAACTTGAGCTTGACTTATGCCTACGATATTTGCAACCTCTGTTTGAGTTTTTCCTTTTAAATATCTTAAACTAATTATATATTTTTCTCTATTATCCAGATTTTTTATTATATCTCTAATGATTATTTTAGTTTGAAATGATTCTTCAAAACTTGTGTCTGCAATTTTATCTAATAAAAAACTTGAATCACTATCTTCTAAAAAAGCAGGTTCGTGCAGTGAAATAGTTGGGTTTAAGGATTCTAACGCATTAACTATCTGATAATAAGATACTCCTAATATTTCAGCTAGCTGTTTATTACTTGGCTCCTCATTGTTTTTTAAAATATATTCTTCTTTTGCTGATAGAATTTTATAAGATAAATCTTTAATACTTCTATTAATTTTAACTGTTTGATTATCTCTTAAAAATCTTTTAATTTCTCCCATTATCATAACAACGCCATAAGTTGAAAATTGCACATCTAAACTTGTATCAAAGTTATTTAAAGCCTTTATTAATCCAATACAACCAACTTGAAACAAATCATCGGCTTCAGCATTGTTTTTTAAAGAGAATTTTTGCATAACGCTTAATACGAGCTTTAAATTCCCCATAACTAGCTTTTCTTTTGCTAAATTATCTCCATTTTTCATTTTTAAAATCAGCTCTTTTCTCTCAGCCTCTTTTAATGTTGGTAGCGTTGCTGTGTTTATGCCTGTTATTTCCACTTTTTTATAAAACAGATAATCACTTCCCTTTTTTAATAAGATAGTATAATTATCTGCTGATTTCATTTAAATATGTCTGTCAATTAATTTCAGTTAATCTTTTCCAATTCTCTTTTTAATTTTTTTAATATCTTTTTTTCTAGCCTTGAAATATAGCTTTGCGAAATTCCTATTTCATCTGCCACTTCTTTTTGAGTTTTTTCTTCTCTTCCACTTAGTCCAAACCTTAAAAGCATTATCTCTTTTTCTCTATCATTTAAACACTCAAGAGATTTTCTAACCATCATTCTATCGCTTTCAATTTCTATACCTTTACTTATTTCATTATCTGGTGTATGTAAAACATCGATTAAATTTAATTCGTTTCCATCTGAATCGGTTGAAAGCGCTTCGTCCATGCTTATATCTATATTTTTATTACTTTGTTTTCTTAAAAACATTAGTATTTCATTTTCAACGCACCTTGAAGCATATGTTGCAAATTTAATATTTTTACTAGGAACAAAACTATTAACAGCCTTTATTAAACCCATAGTACCTATTGAAGTTAAATCATCAATGGGAATATTGGTGTTTTCAAATTTTTTAGCTATATATACCACTAAACGCAAATTATGTACAATTAATTTTTCTCTAGCCCAAGCCTCTTTATTTTCTATACCTTGAAAAACCTTTATTTCCTCTTCTCTTTTTAAAGGCGAGGGCAAGGTTTGTGGGCCATTTATATACCATATTTTTCTTAGTTTGCTAATTAATTCTATTATAATTTTTTTCATAATGATATTATTCCTTTCAAAATTTAATTTTTTCTTTTAATTTGATAACATTTTAAATACTTCTTTTCCAATAATCACCTCAACTTCGTTCGACATTTTTTCTTTTGATAAAGCTAAAAGGCAATTTTTTATTTCCTTTTCGTTTTCTTTTTGAATTATGTAGATATTATCAGCTTTAATAGCTGGTATCATCCCTTCTCCATTAATAGTTGAATAGAATATTGGTGTAATAATCTTTGTGTTCTTTATCTCATTATTATTAAAAAAGTTTTCGATTATATTTTTGTTTTCATCACTTATAATATTTTTAATTTTATTAAAATCTATAAGTATAACGTTTTTATTATTTATAATATCTTTAATTTTAAATCCTGTATCATAAAAAGCCGATAAAACAACCTCCTTATTATTTAAAATTAATTTTATCTTTATATCTTCTTCTAAAAGTTTTTCATTAAAAAAAATATTAAATACAGTTATAACTACCCATATAAATAAAACAGATATCACTAATAAAACTGGATTTATATTCAAATAAATTATTGTATTTTTTAAAACTATTACATTATTATCTTTAATAAAAGCTAAAAATCCATATAAAATAAAGTTAGCCAACAATAAAGATAAAAAGTTTTTTAAAAAATAATATTTATTGTTAAATCCAAAAGCAATTAAAACTGATACAACTATTGCTATTATTTTAACTGAAATAGAAATAAAAAAATTATTTAATTCAATTAAAACAATTAAAGAAAATAACGCCCCTATAAAACTTGAAATTATTAATCTTTTTTTATCATAAAATCCTGAAGAAAAAATCTGAGTAATTTTAAAAAGAAAATAGTTAATAATAAAATTTGTTATTATTAAAACATCTACATATATAATCATATATTTACCACCTACATTTATTTTACTATTAACATAGAATTATAATTGTCGAATTTTGCAAAAAATAAAAATAGGTTTTCATTTATTAATTTTTCGTGATTAGAAAGCAGTCTTATTAATGTTCTTTTCACCTAAAAGTAAAACTTTGATTTATATTATAAAAGATAATATAAATTAACAAGTTTTCTTTAATTTTTATAAACTATAATGAGGGAATGTGCTTTTATTTTAGAAGGGTTAATATTATGATTGATAATAATTTTTTATTTGCTTTTTGTTTAACTTTATTCGCTGGTTTATCAACTGGGATTGGAAGTTTAATTTCTTTAAATTCAAAAAAAATGAATTATAAATTTTTATCAGCTTCCTTAGGATTTTCTGCCGGTGTTATGATATATGTTTCTTTTGCTGAAATTTTAGTAAAAGGAAAAACTTCACTTATATCATATTTTGGAGAAAACACTGGCTCTATACTTGCTGCAATATGGTTTTTTATTGGTATTGTCATTACAATTTTAATAGATAATTTAATTCCAAAGGCTGATTATTCACAAAAAGAAGAAAAAAATTTACTAAGAACTGGAATATTTACAGCTATTGCGATTGCAATTCACAATTTTCCTGAAGGACTTGCAACTTTTACTGCAGCTATAAGTGATCCTGTTTTAGGTGTTCCTATTGCAACTGCAATTTCCATTCATAATATTCCTGAGGGGATTGCAGTTGCTATCCCAATTTATTTTGCTACTAAAAATAAGAGGAAAGCCTTTTTTTACTCTATTTTATCAGGCATAACCGAACCTATCGGAGCTATTATTGGATATGTTTTACTATCTAACTATTTTAATGACGCTACTTTTGGATTTATTTTTTCATTTGTTGCGGGTATGATGATTTATATTAGTATAGGAGAATTGATTCCATCAGCAAAAAAATATGATTCTAGTAAAATCTCTGAATACTATTTAGTTTTAGGTATGTTTATTATGGCAATTAGTTTATTATTATTTCTTTAAATAAAAAAACTCCACATCAGTGGAGTTTTTTTTTGGAAGGATTCATTTTAGAGAAGAATCTAACAATTTATTTTTTAATTAATCATCATCGCCGTCATCATCATCGTCATCATCGTCGTCGTCATCATCGTCATCATCGTCATCATCGTCGTTAGATGGTGCTGCTGGTACATATACGTTATCATCATCATCGTCATCATCGTCATCATCGTCATCATATAAATCATCGTTGTCATCGTCGTCGTCGTTGTCATCATATAAATCATCATTGTCATCGTTGTC
>CAYJGG010000055.1:5998-11714 GCA_964369915.1 uncultured Oscillospiraceae bacterium
ATCATCGTCGTCAATTCCGTCGTCGTCGTCGTCATCATCGTCATCATCAAATATTCCATCGCCGTCAGTGTCGATTTCAATATTTAAAATATCGCCTGTTCTAGCATCGATATTATATTCATAATCAGTTTCGCCAACATCAAATTCAACTTCATAAGTTAAAACATTATTGTAAGTGTCAAAATCAACTTCTAAATCAGTTACAACGCTTTGTCCAGCTGCTTCTAAAGCTATTTGAGCAGCTTCTTCTTTAGTTATATACTCGCCTACATAAGGAGTACCTTCAACTTCAACATTTTCAGGAGGTGTAACTTGAGCACTTTGCGCTAATAGAGTTAATTGAGATATTGTTAAATTATTAAGCTCTTCAAAAGTCAGCGTAGGGTTGCTAGCTAAAATCTTATTAATTAAACTCACTTTACCTTCTGGAACGCCTAAATCATCTGCTGTTTCTTTGGTTGTTTCATCAGTTGTAATTTCTTGATATGTTACAGAACCTGAAACTTGAGCTTCATTTAATATAGCAGTAACTTCACCAACTATTTTTTCTTTTAAAGCTGTATTGTCTCCATCACCTTCAACAGATAATAAAATAGCATTTTGCACTTCATTAATAAATCCATGTTGAATCATTGAGCCAACTATTGCATTCACAGCAACATCTAAATCAACTCCAGTAAAATCCATTTCTGCTAATACTAATTGTGCATCTTCATTAAGGGCAGTAACAGTTTTCACTTCCTCTTTTCTATTTACAACAATTTGTATACTAGGGTTTACATCTATACTAATTTTAACTTCTTGCCCACCTAGATATCCTTGATATCCAAAGTAAGCACCAAACATGATAGCAAAAGATGCAGCTATCGGTAATATTCTTTTCATAAACAGTGTATTTTTAGGTTTTGTATTTGTATTTGTCATAATAATATCCTCATTATCTTTCTCTTGCCTTTTTATTGCAAGTAGGATTGAGTCAAAATTACCTTCAGGCTGAGTTGAGTAAATAGCGTTAGCAATTTTTATATCTAAGTTTTTATCTGTCATAATTCTCATCCTCCTGTAGAATTTGTCTCATTTTTTTGAGTGCACGATTATGTCTTGAAAGTACTGTTGATAAGTTCATATCTAGTATTTCGGCTATTTCTCTATGCTTTAATCCGCTTATCGCATGAAGGGTAACTATCTGTCTGTCTTCATCTGATAAAACTCCTAAAAGCATTTCTAATAAAAGTTTGTTTTCGATTTCAGTGTCTGCGCTTATATAATCGCTTTCAACCACTGTTTCTTGAGTGTCGATGTCTATTGTTTTTTTACTACTTCTAATCTTAGTTAAAGCTAAGTTTCTAGTTATTGTAAAAATCCAAGCCATCGGCTTTCCTTGCCCTTTATATGTATGTGCGGCGGTATAAACTTTTATCAAAGTATCTTGCATTACATCCTGTGCATCATGTGGGTTTTTCAAAATTGAATACGCAAAAGCGTATATTGCTTTATTGGCTTTTTCGTATAAAGTTTCCAAAGCCTTATTATCCTTATTGGCTATTCTGTATATTAATTCATCATGAATATCCAGAGTAGGCACTGGGGCATCTTCGTTTAAAACTGATATCAAGGTTATAAACATATTTTTCTCCTGTTCACTTATATAATGCACTAACTATACTTTTTATTGCATTCGTTTCAAAATTTCTTTTACAATTTATTATACCTACTTTTAATTAGATAAACAACTATATTTTTCATTTTTTACCAATTACACAATATATAACTGAATTTTGAAGATTTTTTTGTATTTCACTTATATAATGCTCTACACAAGAATTTTATTGCATTAATTAAAAAAAATTTTTTTAATTTTATTTTTTTAAAATTTAATAGGTATAATCATATTTTTTCTTGCAAAAAAAAGCAAAACAGGTAATTATACCTGTTTTGTTAAAAATTTTATTTAACGCCTTCCCAATCTTTTAAGAATTTTTCAATTCCTATATCAGTTAAAGGGTGTTTTGTCATTTGCTCAAATATTTTATAAGGAACAGTTGCAATATGAGCGCCAGCTTTTGCTGAAGCTGTTACGTGAATTGGATTTCTAATTGATGCTGAAATTATTTCTGTTTCAATATCATGAAGCATAAATATTTCGCTTACTTCTTCGATTAATTTAATTCCATCTTGTCCTATATCATCTAATCTTCCAACAAACGGACTAACATATGTCGCACCTGCTCTTGCAGCCATTAATGCTTGTGTTGCTGAGAAAATTAAAGTAACGTTTGTTTTTATTCCTTTTTTATATAATGCACTTGTTGCTTTTAATCCTTCAAGACACATTGGAATTTTAATAACAATGTTTTTATGAATTTTAACAAGCTCTAAAGCCTCTTTAACCATTTCTTCTGAGTTTAATGATATTACTTCCGCTGAAATAGGACCATCAACTATACTAGTAATTTCTTTAACTACCTCTTCGAAAACTCTTCCTTCTTTAGCAATTAGTGATGGATTAGTTGTAACTCCACAAATAATTCCTAAATCATTGGCTTTTTTAATTTCTTCTACATTAGCTGTATCAATAAAAAACTTCATACTTTTACCTTTCTATAATTCCTTAAACCTTATATTTTTTAATAAATATTGTATTTGAATCTGTGTTTATATATTATCATAAATTAAATATATTTACAAGACGTTAATAATGATGTATTATATAAATATGTGTTTAATTATAGACAAATCTTTTATCTAAACACTATAATTCCAAAGTAAATGAAAGGAATAAAATTTATGGATATAACTCACAATGATGCTTTAACAGCCGGAGTTCGTGCTGGCGGATTAAATAGCTCAACTGAAATAAAAATATTAATTTGTTATTTATTAAATTCTATTAATGCACCTATCACAAAACAACAATTACTAGAATCAATAACAAGTCAAGAACTTGCAAATTATTTTGAATTAAACGATGCTTTTGTAAAACTTGTTGATTTAAATTTAATAATAGAAGATAATGAAAATCTTGTAATAACCGATTCTGGACGTGATATAGCAAAAGAATTAGAAAAGGTTTTGCCGATTAGCGTTGTAGAAAGAGCGCATAAGGCTGCTATTTCTATTTTACAATTCAGCACTTTAGAAAAGCAAAATAAAACAACTATCACTAAAGAAGATGATGGAAGCTACACTTTAAAATGTAGTATTGAAGATCCTGATTTCACGGCTTTTGCTATGCAAATAACTATGCCAAACGAACAAACAGCAAAAATAGCAAAAGAAAAATTTATTCTTCACGCTCAAGATATTTTTAAAATCATTTTAGGGATAACTTTAGATGATAAGGATATGTATAAAACTGTTTTAAACAAATTAAATGAAAATTAAATAAATAAAAGGCTAACTTTATATAAAGTTAGCCTTTTTTATTAGTCTGCTGCAATTACATCAGTATCAAATAATATTCCATATCTCTTATTAAAATTATTTAATCTTTTTTTAGTTTTTGATTTTTTATACGCACCTGTATACTCATAAACTGCACAGATTTTATCTGCTAAGTTTACAATAACCGACTCCTTTTTTCTAGGAACCGCCTTTATAGTAATAGGCCACATATGTGTTATTATTATATCTTTTTCTATTTCCCCAAGTTCATAATGCTTGCTTGCGTTTTCTAGTGCTATAGCAGGATGAATTACAAGTCTTTCTGGCTTTTTAATATCAGTTGTAGACCAATCTTGAAGGTGTAAATCATGAAGTAGTGCACCTCTTGTTGCTGCTACAAAATCCATATTAAAAAATTTCGACATTTTGTATGTTAAAAAAGCCACAAATAATGAATGATCTAAACAACTCACTCCATCAACATGATGGATTATATCTTCCATCTTCTGCACTTGGTATGAATTTATTAAATCCTTTAGTATCATATGAAACTCTTCTTGCTCTTTTGTTACTTGAATTTGCATTGGACTCACTTCTTTCTTCGTTATTAAGAGAATTGTTGTTAAATTACTGCAAACTTTCAATTAAAGTATACAACAATTCACATTTATAAGCAACAGTCAACTTTTGACATTTAATTAACTTTGTGTAAACAATCAAATTTATCTTTTACGCTGCAACTTCTAAATTTTGTATTATATATTCTACAAGTTCTTTAATTCTATCTTCATTTTCTGATAATTTCAAATACCCTATAAGGCATTCAAAACCAGTTGAGGCTCTATATTCTTGTGCAGAAGCATTTTTTGCAACTGAAGCTTTTGATGAATTTTTACCTCTTTTAAAAACAGCAATTTCTTCTTCTGTTAAAATATCCATAATCAAATTGATAGCTGCGAATTGTCCTTTTGCGCTAACATATTTTACTGCTTGTTTATGCAATGTATTAACTGGATACCTTTTGTTTCTAACTAAATGCTCTCTTATTAATAATGAGTAAACTCCATCTCCAACAAATGCAAGTGATAATGGTGATTGTTCTCTTATATCTACCATCTATTACTACCTTTCTACATGTATAATAAATCAATTACTAAAACTTTTATTACTAATTTACAAAACTAAATTCAAAATCTTCTATTCTAATTGTGTCGCCTTCTTTTACGCCCATTTCTTCAAGTTTTGCTATAATTCCGCTTTGGCGTAGTCTTCTTTGGAAATATTGCAGGCTTTCATAGTCGTCTATATTAGAAGTGTGAAGAATTCTTAATAGCCATTCAGCATCTATATTAAATGCCCCATCATCACTTCTAAATATTTCAAAACTGTTATTATCAATAACCATTTCAGGTTTTACAAATTCTGGCTGATAAATAACTACTGGTGGCAGTTCTTTTAATTTATTAAACACATACCCTGGAAGTTCATTTAAGCCTTGACGAGTAGCTGCTGAAATAACAAATAAATGTATTCCTTCTTCTTTACAAAACTTTTTAAATCTTTCAATTTGCTCTTCTGTTGCAACATCTGATTTATTTGCAACTGCAATTTGAGGAAGATTTGATAATTTTTCACTAAATGAAATTAATTCATTATTTATTAGTTTAAAATCTTCTATTGGATCTCTATCTTCACTTCCTGATACATCAACAACGTGTAAAAGCAATCTACATCTTTCTACATGTCGTAAAAAATCATGCCCTAATCCAACGCCATCGCTTGCACCTTCTATAATACCAGGGATATCAGCCGCCACAAATGATGCTTCATCATCAACTCTTACAACTCCTAAAACTGGAGATAGTGTTGTGAAATGATAGTTTGCAATTTTTGGTTTTGCAGATGAAATAGTTGATATTAAAGTTGATTTACCAACGTTTGGAAAACCTATTAATCCAACGTCTGCAATTAGTTTTAATTCTAAAATTAAATCTAATTCTTCGCCTTTAAAGCCAGGTTTTGCAAAGCGTGGAATTTGTCTTGTTGGTGTTGCAAAGTGTTGATTTCCAAGACCACCTTTACCGCCTTTTGCAATAATTACTTCTTCTTCTGTTGAAATATCAGCTATAACTAAACCTGTGTTTGCATCTTTTAAAACTGTTCCAATTGGAACTTTAATTATTAAATCTTTTGCGCTTCTGCCATATTGATTAGCGCCTCTGCCATCATCACCTTTATCAGCAACATATTTCTTTTTATATCTAAAATCCATTAAAGTGGATAGATTTCTCTCACCTTTAAAGATAACGTCGCCGCCTTTACCACCATCGCC
>CAYJGG010000056.1:0-11696 GCA_964369915.1 uncultured Oscillospiraceae bacterium
TCGAAGATTTTTATAATAATCAAGGAATGGCTTTCGCCATTCCTTGCAATTCATGCATTAAATTAATGTTTCTTTACGAGTAACTATCTATCGCTTGTGTTTTTTCATTTTATTAAGATTTATATTTTAATAACGCTTCTTTCATTTCATTTATTTGTGCGCCATTATCTTTTGTGTATTTACTTGTTTTTAAAGCTTCTATTAAACTTTTGATTGTAAAAAACGGTATTGGTTTACTAAGCCCTGGTATTGCGCCTTTTGCAGCGATAACAATAGCCGTTTCAACTTGTAAAACCTTTGTTTTTTCAACTCTAAAAATAGATTTTAAAAATTTATCCGAACCTTCTAAATCTTTTAAAGGATTTTTAAATTCTGTTCTTTGGTCTTCAATAATTTGAACCCAGTTTTCAGAATTTAATTCTCCGTAAATATCACCATTTCTACAACTCACTTTTAGTGCCATACAACCAAAAAAAGAAAGTAATATAGCATCATATTCATAAGTTTTTCCCTCAAAAGTAAGTTTTGGATTTTGGATAATTTCAATTTCTTTAAATCTTTTATACCCATTTAATGCACTTAAAAAATCTGCAACTGCTTTTTTGTCTTCTAAAGATTTACTTCTTTTTGGTTTTAATAAATTTGTGTACTTTAAAACAGCAATTAAAACAATTGCAAAAATCATAATCGCAACTACTATTAACATTGATTGTTCTTGATAACTTAACATTTTTTTATTCTCCTAAAAATTTTGATATAAAAAGTTTCCGCTTTGCCCAAATCCGCCATTGTTTAATATAAATCCTGCACATATTAATGCTATTAAAATATAATAGCTTAAAAATCGTGTGTGGGTTTTCATTAAAGGAAAAGCTGTTGTTAAACATTTTCCTTTTAATTTAAAATATTTGTATAAGTCCATATTGATTAAAATCGTAAGTGTTATAACCGAAAATGCCATATATGCATAAATTAATATTGGTGTTGCATCAAATCCGTTTGCGATGCTATTAATCAGCTGATTTATAAAATCTGATAAATTAAAATTTGTAAACAATTTTGAAATATATATAAATGCATTTTCTAAGCTTTTACTTGCAAAAAAGATATACGAAAAGGTAACTAAGCTAAAAGTGAAGGCTGTTTTACCCCAGAATTTTATAAATTTCGGTTTTTTATCTGGTTTTTTATAGTATTTTCTTAATAAATCTTCACCAATTCTAAACACCGCATGACACAATCCCCAAACGATAAAAGTCCATGCTGCACCATGCCATAATCCACTAGTTAAAAACACTATACTTATCGCCATTAAAACAGGTGGGTTTTCAAAAAGTTTGCCTATTATAGGTACTTTTTTTATTGGATTTTCCCAAACGAACGGCATAAAAATATAATCTTGAAACCATGAGGATAATGATATATGCCATCTCGACCAAAATCCCGACATATTTTGTGAAAGATATGGAGTATTAAAATTATCAATTATTTCTATTCCTAGAATTTTTGCAGTGCCTCTTGCTATATCGCTATATCCTGAAAAGTCTGCGTAAAGCCAAAATGAATATATTATAGCTGTAAAAATCAGCATTATTCCAGAGTATTCGCCTAAATTTGAATGAACTTCATTTATAAATTTTATTAAAATATCCGCAACGGCTAATTTTTTAAAATAGCCTATAGCCATTAATTGAAGTCCTATAACAATATTATTTTTATTAAATTCTCTATCTATTTTAAGTTGTGGAATTATTGTGCTTGCCCTTGAAATGGGCCCTGATGTTACATAAGCAAAAAACGCTAAATATAAGCTAAAATCTATAAAATTATCTTCTGCATTAATCTTTTTTAAATATACGTCTATAATATAGCTTAAAGCTGAAAATGTAAAAAACGAAATGCCAAGCGGTAAAATCCAAGTAGCTTTTGGCAAATTTATATTAAAAACTGCGTTTATATTTTCGCTAAAAAAGTTGTAATACTTAAAAACTAATAAAATTACTATATTTCCTAAAAGCCCTAAGATAAAAATTGATTTTCTTTTTTTATCACCGTCATATTTTTTTAATAATTTACCGATAATAAAATTAAACGCTGTCATTATAGGTAAAATAAAAAACAATCTTACTTCAGAAAAAATATAAAAAAAGTAGCTTATAAATAATAAATAGCTATTTTTATAAGTTTTTGGAACTTTAAAATATAATATCGCTACTATCGGTAAAAACAATAAAAAGTTTACCGATGTAAAGCTCATAAAATTTAAATCTGTTATCATTAAAATGATTACTCCTTTTCATAATGTTTTACCCTTATTTAAACCCTAGCAAAACTTTAAGTTTAATTTATTCTTAAACTTATTATTAATTTTAAAATCAATCTAAGTAATTATACCAAAAAAACCTTTGATTTACAAGGCGAAATTATGATATAATTACTTAGATTAATAAAAAATAAAGATGTAGATAAAATGCAAGTTTAAATGAATTTGTTTTATATTATTATAATTTACACTTGATATTAATTAATCCTTTTACTAGTAACAAATCATTTTTCTTTAGCAAAATGATTTATTTTTAATTTAGCCTTACTGCTATATATACATAATTAAAAAAGAAAGGGCATTATTTATGCTACCTCATTTTATTTTGATAATTTCGTTTTCTATTTTTGGATTTTTATTGTATAAATATTCTGATATTTTAAAAAAAATCAAAATATCTCCTATTTATTTATTATATTTTGTAATTGTAATCGGTTTTATATTTAGGCTATATCTTGCTCCACACACAGGTCATTCTAGCGATATTAGTCTTTTTAGATATTGGTCGAATGCAGCTACTGAGCTTGGATTATTTGGGATGTATAGCGCTGATTTCTTTTTAGATTATCCTCCTGGATATATGTATATTTTATATATAATTAGCTCAATTGCTGATATATTCAGTATAGATAAATATGGCGAATTATATGTTTTAATGTTAAAACTGCCATCTATTATTGCAGATTTACTTTCAGGATTTTTTATTTATCAAATAGCAAAAAAACATATTGGTGAACATAAAGGTCTTGTTTTATCTATTTTGTTTATTTTCGCTCCAACAATTATATTTAATTCTGCTGTTTGGGGACAAGTTGATAGTTTATATTCTCTTTTAGCTATTTTAAGCATATACCTTGCTAGTTTAGATAAAGTTGTTCCTACTGCAATAATTTATGGGATAGCACTTTCTACAAAGCCACAATCATTACTATTTGGTCCTATTTTGCTATATTATATGATAGAGAAAAATGATTTAAAAAAGCTAATTAAAGCCATATTCTATGGTGGGCTCACTTTTTATATCATGACTATTCCTATAAGTAAGGGCTATGATATATTGGCTGTTATTGATTTTTATTTAAACACATTTAGTGGATATAAATATTTAACTGTTAACGCCTTTAATATTTATGCTCTATTTGATTTAAATTGGGTTTCGCTAGACAGACTAATTTATGCAGATATTATAAATACTATAATTATCCCTCTCGTTTGCGTTTTAGCTGCATACTATTTTTTCACAACAAAAGACAAAGAAAAATATTTAACTAGTGCAAATTTAATTATGATATTATTCTTTTCATTATGCACTATGATGCATGAAAGATACCTTTTCCCTGCATTATTTATATCAATATTATCAGTTGCAGTTAGTGGCAAAATTAAATATTTAATTCTATTTTTATTGATTTGTATTACGAATTACATGAATTGTTGGCACGCTTATGATTTGCAATTCCCAGAAAACTCATATTCTAATTTTATAATAGATTTTTGTGCAATTGTTTTAATAATCGCAAGCATTTATTTATTAACTTTTATTGATTACAAGCCTTTATTAAAATTTAAAATTAAGCCTGTTCATTTATTAGTTCCACTTGTTTTTCTAACTAGTGTTATAACGTTTTATGATTTAGGCAATACAAAAACTCCACAAACTTTCTATCAGTCAGTTGAATACGCTGAAGAATTTGTTATTTCATTTGAAGAGTCCACAACTATATCTGAAGTGTATTATTATGTTGGAATGGGCGATGAATTTTCAGGAGATATCACTCCAAAGGTATCTAGTAATTTTTCATTATTTTATGTTAATGAAAATTATGAGTGGGAATATTTTGCATCAACTGATTCTTCCTCTGTTTTCTCTTGGAGAAAAGCTGAAATAGAGCCTGTTTTAACCTATAGTGTTGCTGTTATTGCAAATGATAAAAATCAAGTTTTATCAGAGCTTATTTTTGTTGATAATAACGGTGATATTATCCCTACTACAATATCAATTAATCCTAGCGATTTTGGCGAATATAATCCTAATTTTCTTTTTGATGAATCAGATATATTCACTAAGGATTTAAGCTATTATTCTTCCACTTATTTTGATGAAATTTATTTTGCAAGAACAGCTTTTGAATTAACGCAAGATTATTCAGTATACGAAACAACTCACCCACATCTTGGAAAATACATCATCGCTATTGGCATAAGCCTTTTTGGAATGAATCCTTTTGGCTTTAGATTTATGGGTGCTATTTTTGGGATACTAATAGTTATCGCTATGTATTTTTTAGCAAAAGAGTTGTTTAAAAATGAAAAAGCTGCTGTTATCACAGCCTTTTTATCTAGTATAGATTGCATGCGTTTTACTCAAAGCAGAATTGCAACTAGTGATACCTTTATCATATTTTTTATGATTTTAACATTTTATTTTATGCTAAGGTATAAAAATATCAAAGACGATGCAAATTTAAAATCTTCCTTTTTAAATCTATTTTTAAGTGGAATATTTATGGCGCTCACCATTTCAATTAAATGGAATGGTGGCTATCCAATGCTAGGCCTTGCAATTTTCTTCTTCTATATTTTATTTAAAAAATACTCTAAGCATAAAGATTTAAAAATCCTTATAAAAACTATTTTCTTTTGCTTTTTCGCCTTTGTATTTATCCCTATAATTATTTATTTTGTTTTATTTATGCCAGTTTTACAAGGTGATAGTTTTACAGCACTATTTGCTGATTTTATTCGTTGGCAAGAAAATATGTTCGATTATCATTCACAATTAGTAAGCTCACACTCATTTGCTAGCCCTTGGTACACTTGGTTTTATATGAAAAAACCAATATGGTTATCCATTACAAGAACATGGGATTTAGTTAGCTCTATTTCTTCTTTTGGAAATATTGCGATTTGGTGGCTAATGCCTATTGCTATAATTTATTTAATTTATAGAATAATTAAAAATAAAGATGACACTGCTGTGTTTATAGTTATCTCTTATATAATGTGTATCATTCCGTGGGCCGCAATTTCAAGGGAAACATTTATCTACCACTACTACCCTGCAACTATTTTTGGTATTTTAGCCATTGGATACATTTTATATCTACTTTATCAAAATATAAATTTTAGAAAATATATATATTTATATCTTGCTATTGCATTTATAGTTTTTGTTATATATCTTCCTGTTGCAGGCGGATTTGAAGTCAGTTACACTTATGCTGATAGTTTAGAATTATTCCCTGAATGGTATTTTAATTAATTTTTCTTTTTTATAAAAACAAACCTTGCATATTCTTAAATAATAAAATTAATGCTATATAATAGCGAGCGAGAATTTTTTCTTGCTCGCTATTTGCTTTTTTCATATTTTATTGGTATAATATCATAAGCTAATATAAAAAAGAAATTATACGAAAGCGCCAGGCCCATTTTATAAAGTGGGTGACGAGGATTAAGGTTATCGAAAAATTCGGCGGATACCTTAAAGGTTGTGCAGCCTAAAAAAAAGCTAAAACCATAAAGCAATTTATGAACAAAGGCTTTTTTAGCACTTCTTTTTTGTGTTGCAAAAAAAATACAAAGAGGAGGTACTTACTATGTGTGGAATAGTTGGGTACATTGGGCAAAAGTCAGCCCAAAAAGTTATAATTGATGGACTTGAAAAATTAGAATATCGTGGATACGATTCAGCAGGAATTGCTATTATTAGTGATGGTAAATTAGAGAGTGCAAAATTTAAAGGCAGATTATCTGTTTTAGATGATTACACTAAATTAAATCCTATTGTAGGCAGTGTTGGAATTGGGCACACTAGATGGGCAACTCACGGAGTTCCAAGCGATGAAAATGCACATCCTCATTTTAATAAAGAGGAAACTATTGCAATTATTCATAATGGAATTATCGAAAATTATCAGCCTTTAAAAGAAATGCTATCTGAAAAAGGCTATGAATTTAAAAGTCAAACTGACACAGAGGTTGTTGCACATTTATTTGATTTATTATACAATGGCGATTTATTAAAAACTGCTTTTTTAGTTGAAAAAGAATTGCGTGGTACATATGCTATTTTAGCTGTTCACAAAGATAGCCCAAATGAATTTGTAGCACTAAGATGTGAAGCTCCTTTAGTTATCGGATATGGCGAAAACGAAAATTTTGTTGCTAGTGATATCCCTGCAGTTTTAGAGCACACAAGAAAAGTTGCATTTTTAGAAAACGGCGAAATTGCATTAATTACAGCCGATGAAGTTTCGGTTTATAATATTAAAGGCGAAACAGTTATAAAAGAGCCTTTTATTGTTGAATGGTCGCTAGAAGCCGCTTCAAAAGGCGGATACGAGCATTTTATGCTTAAAGAGATTTATGAGCAACCAAAAGGCATTAAAGACACTATTAACACTCGCTTAGATGATAATGGCTTTATAAAACTTGATGATATTAAACTAACAAAATCTGATATACAAAAAATAAATAAAATATATATAGTAGCTTGTGGAACAGCTTATTATGCTGGCTGCGTTGGAAGATATGCAATAGAAAAGCTTGCAAAAATCCCAGTGCAAACAGATATAGCTAGCGAATTCCGTTATCAAGATCCGTTTGTTGATGAGAATACTCTTGTTGTTTTAGTTTCTCAATCAGGCGAAACTGCCGACACTCTTTCTGCTTTAAGAGAAGCAAAAAGAAAAGGGGCTAGAGTTTTATCAATAACAAATGTTGTTGGCTCGTCAATAGCAAGAGAATCTGATGATGTTTTCTACACTTGGGCAGGGCCAGAAGTTGCCGTTGCCTCAACTAAGGCATACACAACTCAATTAGTTGCATTTTATATGATTGCTTTAAATTTAGCGCTTGCTAAAAACACTATAACTCAAAAAAGATATTTTGAGTTAATAGATGAATTACGCCAAACTTCTGATATTTTAGAAGAAAGCCTAAAAGACACTAAAAAAGAGCAAAATATTGCGCAAAGAATCAAAGATGAAACTGCTATGTTTTATTTAGGTCGTGGCGTTGATATGGAAACGGCTAAAGAAATGGCTTTAAAGTTAAAAGAAATTTCTTATATATACGCTGAAAGTTTTGCAGCCGGCGAATTAAAACACGGACCTATTGCTCTTATCGAAGATGGCACAGTTGTTATAGCTGTTTCAACTCAAAGCAAAATGGGCGAAAAAATGGTGTCTAATATCCAAGAGGTTAAAGCTCGTGGCGCTTATGTTATTGGCGTTGGCTGTGAGGGTGACACTCTTTTAGCTAGTGTTTGCGATGATATTATTTATATCCCTAGAATTGATGATTTATTAACTCCACTTTTAAGCGTTGTTCCTGGCCAATTAATTGCCTACTACACAACTTGTTTAAAAGGCCTAGACGTTGATAAACCTAGAAATCTTGCAAAATCAGTTACAGTTGAATAAATTTAAAATCGAATTACTAATTAGTAATTCGATTTTTTTTGTGAAATATACTTAATAAATTTGCATTAACTATTATTTTAACCTATAATAAATATTATAAATTAAAAGAGGTGTCTATGCTTAAAAATAAATTTCTACAATACATTTTCATAGTGAGTGTATCTATTGCACTCCTGCTAATATTAAAAAACTGTTCAAATCAATACGACTTATCGCTTGCTAATGCAGCCTCGCCACATCAAGCGGCATATGAAGCTGAAATACTTTCAATTATAGATGATAATTATGATGAAATTGCTTATGATGGTTTTGAATCAGGTACTCAAATTATCCTTTTTGAAATAGAAGTTTTAGATGGATACAAAAAAGGCACTACTAGTGAGATGGTGCAGTATATAAGCGATGTTTATAATGGAAACGTTGTAGCTGGCGAAGTTGGAGATAAAGTTATAATCGTTGAAAACATTGATCCTTCAACTCCTGAAGTTGAATATATGCACGCTGAATTTTCAAGATTTAATTCTCTTTTACTTTTAGCTGGTGTATTTTCTATTTTAATTATTCTTTTTGGCAGAATGAAAGGCGCTAATACTATTATTTCGCTAGGCTTAACAGTACTCGCTGTATTCTGGGTGTTTATTCCTGCTGCATTAAATGGCGCTAATATTTATTTATGGACTATAATTATAGCTATTTATATTATTTTTATGACGCTAACTATTATAAATGGATTTTCTTTAAAAAGCCTCACTTCTATAATTGGCTGTTCAAGTGGTGTATTTATTTCTGGGATTATAACTGTTGTATTCACTGATATTTTAAATATAACTGGCCTTGTAGACCAAGATTCACTATACCTAAATTCGCTTTCGCCTGAGAATCCTATTGATCTTAGAGCAGTTGTGTTTGCGATGATAACAATCGGTGCTATTGGCGCTATAATGGACGTTTCTGTGTCCCTTGCATCTTCTTTACACGAATTAAAAGAAACTGCGCCACATCTAAAAGCAAATGAGATAACAAAGTCAGGCTTTGTTATTGGAAGAGATATTTTAGGAACAATGGCAAACACTTTAATTTTAGCTTATATTGGCTCTTCTCTAACATTAACAATGCTACTTTTTGCCTCAACTAATCCAACAGACTTCACATTCAATACCGAACTTGTTACAACTGAATTGTTGCAAGCATTAGCTGGAAGTTTTGGCATACTCCTTTCAATCCCATTAACTAGTATAGTTTGTGGAATTTTATATGCAAATATAAAACCAAAACCTAAAACTATTGACCGACTAGAATACGCAAAAGAAGAATAAACAAACTCTATATTAATAGTTAAAGTAGATTAAAAGTAATCGAAAATATCTGTAGCGATTTTCCTATTTTTAGCTTTTAAAAAATAATGCGATGTGATTTAATAATCACATCGCATTTTATTTGTAATTTTTTATAATTCAATTAAAATTTTCTCAGCTTTTATACTAATATATCCAATCATTATTGCATTAATAATATTAAAAACTACTGCCGCTACTAAAAACATTGTAGCCGTAGCATTAGGCCCTACTAAAAACAGCACTAATAATCCGCCACCCATATAAATTGCCATATTTCCTAAAACAGAAATCATAACAGGTGCACTTCTTTTAACTGGCATACCTGGGTTTTCCCATTCTAGCATTGGAAAGCGAATATTTAATAATAAGCTAAAGAATGTATTAAACACACACATAGTTAAAGGAAGAATTATAAACACTAATGCCCAATCAAAACTTGATTTTAATATAAAACTCACTACAACACCGCCGATTATCGCCAAAGGTGAATGTAGTAAAATATTAAAAATAGCCTTTGAGAAAAAGAAAGTTTTTGCTTTTATAGGCATTGCTTTTAGCATCCATAAATTATTGCCTTCTAGGGAAATAGAGCAAGATGTTGTTGAAACATAGGCAACGAAAAAGCATAAAACAAACGGCACTAATGGATTTGTTATAAAAGATAAATCTTGAATATCAATAAATATTTCTGGCTGAGTGATATAAAAATAAACTAATACGCCTATTCCCATCAGCCCCATAATTATTCCTGTTAGCATATTCATTGCGTAAACAGGGATAGATACTAATAATTTTAATTCTTTATTTAAAAGTGTTCCAAAAATACTTTTTGATTCTTCTTTTATTTCAACAGCTTTTCTTTTAACCGACTGCGAATTTAAACGAGTTCTAACCTTTAAAAAGCTTTTGCCAACAAATGCTGAAAATCCTATAAAAGCTAAAAGTGATACTCCATTAAATATAGCAAATGACAGCATATCAGCTTTTGCAATTTTCAAAAATAAATCAGCTAAAGGATACATACTATTAATTTGCTCTAAACTTTGCGTTGCTGTATTTGCAAATTCTGCCGAAGCATGCCCCATTGTGTTTGAAGAAAGTGAAATAGAAAAACTTATTACCATAATTAATATTACGCCTAAAATAGACATAATCATATTAACTAAGTTTGTTCTTCTAAAAAAGCTACTTATATAGCTTATAATAAATCCAAATATAGCAGCTATAACCATTGGAATTATATTTATAAATGGTATAGTGATTATAACTAAAGTGATTTGCAAAACACTAGGCGATGTGAATATCGTCCAGCTTAAAACAGCAGGAATCATAATTATTAATTTAAATAAAAAATTAGAAAAATATAAAAATAAAACTTTTGACTGAATTATAGTTGATGCTTTTATAGGCATTGAAAACAATAAATCAAAGTCTTTAAACGTGAATAATATACTACTGCTTTTAGTTAGCGTGTAAAACATAGAGATAACACTTGTTAAAACAAACATCATAACTATTCCAAGCTCTGTTTCTCCGATTAAAACGCCTCCCATTGTAAGGCTAGTTGAAAAAGAAAAGCTGATAACAGCAAAATACCCTGTTAAGAACACCGTTAATAAAATAGCCCAAAATAAGCTCGCCTTTTTCTTTTTAGCATTTTTCCCACCTGCAAAGGCGTTAAACATTGACATAAATTCAAGTTTTAATAAATTTAATAACATAAAATCCTCCTTAGTTTAAATCTAGGAAGATTTCTTCTAAAGATTTATCTTTTACAACTTCCTCAGTTTTTCCTGAAATGATTAATCTGCCTTGCTTAATTATAGAGATATTATCGCATAAACTTTGCGCCACTTCTAAAACGTGGGTAGAGAAAAACACACAGCCACCCTTATTGCAAACTTCACGCATTAAGCCTTTCATCAAGTGGCTAGCCTTTGGATCAAGTCCAACAAAAGGCTCATCTAAAACTAAAACTTTAGGCTCGTGAACCATTGCCGCTATAATAACTAGTTTTTGACGCATACCGTGTGAGTATGAGCTTATTGCATCATTTAACACATCATAAATTTCAAACATATTCGCATAGTAAGAAATTTTATGAGCTCTTATAGCTTTATCAACTTTATATGCATCGCAGATAAAATTAATATAGTCTATTCCTTTCATATAGGTGTAAATATCTGGATTATCTGGAATATACGCCATTATTTCTTTTGTTTTTAGTGGATTTTCTTTAACTGATAACCCATTAACTTTTATTTCGCCTTCTTCAAAATCAAGTATCCCCATAAGCGCTTTTAAAGTTGTTGTTTTTCCAGCGCCATTATGCCCAATAAATCCATGGATACACCCCGCCTCGATATTAATTGATAAATTATCAACTGCTAATTTATCCTTATACTGCTTTGTAAAATTTTTAATTTCAATCATAACTATTCCTTTCTTGAGTATTGCTTTATTTTACGTAGCTATTTCAGCGTCAAAGGCTTGCCGTAATGCTTTAAGCCTTATAAAAGCCTTTAACGTAGATAGAGAGCCTATATTATTATAAACCGTGTTCGGATTAATGAGTAAGGCTAACGAAAAAAAATGCAAAACACTCCCCTT
>CAYJGG010000057.1:0-11391 GCA_964369915.1 uncultured Oscillospiraceae bacterium
AACACAGAAAACTACAGTAATGTAAAGATTAGTTATATTCTCTTTGAGAATATAACTCTTAATCCTTGAAAGGAATTTTAAAAATGAAGCATCGTGATTATATGAAAATTGCTTTAAACGAGGCGATTAAAGCAAAAAAATTAGGCGAAGTTCCTGTTGGAGCGGTTATTGTAAAAGATAATGAAGTAATTGCAACTGGTTATAATTTAGTTCAAACAAAAAACAACTCCACATTACACGCTGAAATAGTTGCTATAAATAGAGCTTGCAAAAAGCTTAATTCAAAATGGTTAACCGACTGCACTTTATATGTAACTTTAGAGCCTTGCAGTATGTGTGCTGGTGCAATCGTTCACTCAAGGCTAAAAAGAGTAGTTATAGGGTGCGAAGATTTTAAACAAGGTGCTTTTATGGGCATGTATAATTTATTAAATTACTCTGTTAATCATAAACCTGAAATACTATTTGGTATTTTAGAAGACGAATCACGAAATATATTAAAAGAATTTTTCAAAGACTTAAGATAGTCTATTAAATTATTATAAACGCGTTTTGATTATATAATTAAGTCTAAACAAAAATATTGACGTTTATTGTTGCTTATATTATAATTATTAATAAAAGAGATTTATTTTAAAAGGGGCTAACGATATCAAAAGCCAATATCACCCTTTGATATCCGTGTGTGCGGAAAGCCTTTTAAGGCGGAGGAATATGGATTATAATAAAATATCTTTACTTGTTGCAGAATCTGTACAAGATTTAGTTTATTTATCTGATATAGAAACTTATGAATTATATTATATAAATAAAAAAGCTATTGATGAATTTTCAAAAACAAATAAGGATTTCGTTTGGCAAGGCAGAAAATGTTATGAAGTTTTACAAAATAAAACTGAGCCTTGCGAATTTTGCACGAATAACCTATTAAATATAAAAGATTACTATAGCTGGTCATATTTTAACCCTGTGACAAACAGGCATTATTCACTTCGCGATAAATTAGTTGAATTAAATGGAAAACTCGTTAGAATAGAAATCGCAACCGATACAACTAAACAATTTTTATTAAATCAAGATTTAAGCAAAAAATTAATCGAACAGCAAACTTTAACCGCTTGTATTCAAACACTACACGCAGCTAGTGATACGCAATCTTCCATTTTAAAGCTTTTAGAAATACTAGGTAAATACTATAATGCCGAGCGTTGTTATATATTTACTATCTCTGAAGATTTTAAAAAGGTTACTAATGAATTTGAATGGACTGACGGTATTGCTACCCCTTCAAAGGAAGATTTAACAAATGTTGATATTGCGCCTTTTAAAAGATGGGTAGAAATTTTTAGATACACTGATGAATTAATTGTATCTAATGCTCAAAAAGAAAATTTACCTAGTGCTGAAATAAAAATGTTAAATAAGTATATTACACAAAATTTAATAGCTGTTCCTTTAAGAGATTTTAAAGGTGATTTATTTGGATTTATTGGAGTAGATAATCCAAAGCTATTTAAAAAAGAAACTGCAATTTTTAAAGACCTATCTTTATTTATTTCAAACTTTTTTGATAAAAATCTTTTATTATCAAAACTTAATAGATTAAGTTTTTACGACACATTTACAGGGCTTCGAAACAGAAATAGCTATCTTGATTTTATGAATAGCTTTAATGATAATCCCCCTGAAACTTTAGGAGTTATAGTTTTAGATATTAAATCTTTAAGAATCATAAATGATTTAAAAGGATATAGTTATGGCGATAAAATAATTTTAAGGTTATGCCATTTATTAACTCATTATTTCGGTGAAAATATTTACAGACTCGGCGGAGATGAATTTGTAGTTATATGCACTAATTTAGAAGAAGAATCTTTTGAAGACCTTGTATTAGACTTTCAAAACGCAATAAAAGATGAAGAATTTGATTTAAATATGGGGTTTGCTTTTAATAAAAAATATGAAAATTTTCAGCTCCCTGAACATAATGCTAAATCTTTAAAATCTGGAGCTTATAGTAAAATCCTTCTTAAAAATTTACAAGAAGAATTGAAAAATAATAAATTTGTTGTTTATCTTCAACCTCAAATTAGTTTAAAAACAAAAAAAATTGTTGGTGCAGAGGCATTAATAAGAAAATATGATAGTAAAGGTAATATAAAACCTCCTTTCACTTTCCTTCCGTTTTACGAAAAAGAGGGTATGATTTCTCATATCGATTATTATGTTTTCGAAACTATCTGTAAATTTTTAAACGAAATAAAAGCTGACGGTTACGCTCAAACTCTCAGGCTATCAATAAATTTTTCAAGAAGTAGCTTAACAGATGCAGGTATGGTAGGGCGTTTAATAAATTTATGTAATTATTATAATGTATCCCCTACAAATTTTGTTATTGAAATAACTGAAACTGTTGCCGGTATAGATGACACTAATTTAATTAATTTAGTTAATGAATTTAATGCAGCTGGATTTTTAGTTTCGCTAGATGATTTCGGCGCAGGATACTCAAACCTTTCTATTATAACTAAAGCACAATTTGATGAAATAAAAATTGATAAAACAATAATTGATTCTTTTCAAGAAAATGAAAAATCAAAAACTTTAACAAGATGGGCTATTGATTTATGCAAAACTTTAAAAAATGTTGAAAGTGTAGCTGAGGGAATTGAAACTGAGTATCAATATGAAAATCTAAAAAAAATTGGATGCGATATAGGGCAAGGATACTATTTTGCAAAGCCTATGTCTATGCAAGAATTTAAATCAAAATATATTTTCAACTTATAATTTAAAAGTGCAAAGATAACATCTTTGCATTTTTTTATGTCATTTTTTTTTAAAAGTGAATATATTTAATATAAAGGATAGTTTTATTCTAATATAATTATAAGTTTAGAAAGGGATGTAATTAATTATGCCAACAGGATATTTACAAGTAAAAATCACTACACAGTCTGCACTTCCTGTGCAAGACGCTTTAGTTAAAATTATAGATTCAAAAACAATGCAAACATTAGAGGAATACACCTCTTATACAGATATAAACGGAAACACACAAAAATTTTCTTTAGAAACAATAAGCCGTTCTTTATCAGAAAACCCAGATGAAACTGAACTACCTTATAAAAACTATGATATTAAAATTGAAAAAAACGGATTTATATTAGGCGAAATAATTGGAGCGCAAATATTTGAAGGAGTTTTATCCATTCAAAATATTGATCTACTCCCTCGCCCTGTAAACTATGGCAATAACTATGAAGTTGAGTTATATCAAGGAGAACCTGAACAACTTTATGCACCTGAGCCTTTTTTACAAGAAGGTATTGATGGCAGAGTATTGCCAGAGGTTGTTATCCCGGAATTCATCACAGTGCACCTAGGAAAGCCTCAGGAAGACGCTACCGACGTTAGAGTACCATTTGTAACTTATTTAAAAAGCGTTGCTGCAAGCGAAATTTACCCTACATGGCCAACTGAATCTTTAAAGGCAAATATATTAGCTCAATGCACATTTGCATTAAATAGGATTTACACAGAGTGGTATCCAAGTAAAGGATATAATTTTGATATAACCTCTTCAACTAGCTACGACCAAAAGTATATCCATAATAGAAACACATTTGATTCAACCGATGCAATAGTTGAAGAATTTTTCGATAACTATGTTGCAAAGGATTTTGCAAGAGATCCTTATTTTACAGAATACTGCGACGGAAAAATGGTTTCCTGCGATGGTATGAAGCAATGGGGTACATATGATAGAGCAAATGAAGGGCTTGATGCCTTAGAAATACTTAGGTTTTATTATGGCGATAATATAGAAATTAGAGAGAGCGATAATATTGCACCAATCCCTGTTTCTTATCCAGGAACAGCTTTAAAAAGAGGCTCTACTGGTGATGATGTTAAAATTATTCAATCTCAGTTAAATAGAATAAGCGATAACTATCCAGCTTTAAGAAAACTCACTGTCGACGGAATTTTTGGAGCTAATGTTGAGGCTGCTGTAAAAGATTTTCAAGAAGTGTTTAATTTAACTGCAGATGGAATTGTCGGCAAGGCAACTTGGTATAAAATAAGTTATATATACGTGTCTGTTAAAAAACTTTCACAGCTAACTAGCGAAGGCGAATCTATCCAAGATGGTAGCTATCCTGGCTATGTTATTCAAATTGGAGATAAAGGCACAAATGTATTGATTATTCAGTATTACATTAATTTAACCTCAATGTATGTAGGTAGTATTTATTCGCTTGAATTAGACGGTATATTTGGCTCTGGCGTTGAAGAACAGGTTAAAAACTTCCAAAGATACTTTAATTTATCAGTAGATGGTAAAGTAGGGCCTGTTACTTGGAATAAAATGTTTAGTGTTTATCAAAGTATCATAGAAGGAACAACAACTCCACCTATAACGCCTCCTACAAGCGATAAATACCCTGGTGTTTTAATCCGTGTTGGTTCTAGTGGAACAAATGTAGTTAAAATCCAAAACTGGCTAAATGGCCTATCTGAAGTGTATACAACAATACCTTCTCTGACTGTTGATGGAAAATTCGGTTCTGCCACTCAAAATTCTGTTATCGCTTTCCAAGGAAGATTTAATTTAGCGCAAGACGGTATTGTTGGGGAGATAACATGGAATAGAATGTATGGCGAATGGCAAAATTTAATTGCAGACGGCTCTATAACTTAAAGCTATTATATAATAAAAAAAATTTTTAAGTTTAGACACCATTAATTTATCTAGCTAATATCGATTTTATTAAAAAACTAATTAGCACAAGCCATTAAATTAAATCCTAATAGCATAAAATAAAAAAACTGCCGCAGAGCTTCTGCGACAGTTTTTTATTTTAATTTTCGTTATTTGAAGGACAGCTTTTTTTAACAGCTGATGGGCAAGAAGAACTTGAACCACAGCCATGACAACCGCCACCATTTTTCTTTTGTTTAATCATAGATCTAACAGCTAAGCCAACTATTAAAACTATAACGCCTAGTACTATAAAATCCATATAGCACCTCACTTTCTAAATCTACTAACTAGTAAATTACTTTTTCTGTGCCAACTTTAGCTAATTTTTCAGCTTTTTCTTTTTCAGCTTTTGCATTACCTTGCATGAATTTTACAACAACTATACCAATTAATACAGCAACAGCGATTAATCCGCCAACAAAACCAGTACCAACTGAACCTGTTTGGATTAATGTGCCAACTTGGTAAACGAAGAATGCAATAACATATCCAAGACCAAATTGTAGAGCGATAGCACTCCATAGCCATTTTGAGCTTTCCATTTCAGCTCTCATAGCACCGATTGCAGCAAAGCAAGGAGGAGTAAATAAGTTGAACATTAAGTAAGCTAAAGCAGCTGATGAAGTTAAGTTCATAACTGAAGCAACTTCTGTAACGCCACCAACTAATTCTAACGCATCTGTATCAATAAAGTTTGTGATTGAGTAAACAACAGCTAAAGTACCAACAACGTTTTCTTTAGCGATAAAGCCTGTTACAGCTGCTGCTGCTAATTGCCAAACGCCAAAACCTAGTGGAACTAATAATATTGCAACTGGGCTTGCTACTGCTGCTAATATACTTGTATTTTCTGCACCTTCTGCAACGATATTGAAGCTGAAATCATACATTTGCATAATTTGAACACCAACGTTACAAATAAGGATAATAGTTGTAGCTTTTTTAATAAATTCCATACCTCTTGAAAGCATAGAAACTGTAGCTTTTTTAACACTTGGAAGTTTGTATTCTGGAAGCTCCATAATAAAATATGCTTTTTTAAATTTATCACCAGTGATTATTTTAATTAAGTAAGCACCAACTAAGATAATAGCAATACCTGTAAAATACATTAATGTACTAACCCAGCCAGCACCTTCAAAGAATACGCCAGCGAATAAAGCAATAACTGGAACTTTCGCACCACAAGGCATAAAAGGAGTTAGCATAGCTGTTGTTCTTCTTTGTTTTTCATCTTTAATAGTTCTTGTTGCCATAACACCAGGAATAGCACAACCAGTACCAATTACCATAGGAATAATAGATTTACCTGAAAGACCAACGCCTTTAAAGTATCTATCCATAACAACTGCAACTCTAGCCATGTATCCACTGTCTTCTAAAAGAGCAAGTAAGAAGAACATAACCATAATTAGTGGTAAGAAGCCTAAAACAGCACCAACACCACCGATAATACCATCTAGTAATATGGTTTGAAGAATTGGAGATGCACCTTCAACCATTCCAGCAGCAGCATCATATATAGCTCCAATTAATGTTTCTAACCAGCCTGAAATCATAGGTCCTACATATGTTTGTGAAACTGTAAATACTACATACATTACTAAAGCAAATACAGGAATACCTAATATTTTATTAGCAACGATTTTATCAATACCATCTTGTGAGTTAGCTACATTTGTTTTAACTTCTCTTGTTTCAACAGCTTCAACTATTGAATTTACAAAATCGTATCTCTTTTTATCACTTTCTGTAACAGCATTTTTATCTGATAAATCAACATCACCTTTGTTAAAAGCAGCTTTTTGAGTAGCACCTTTAACGCTGATAACTGTTTGAATTAATTCATTTAATCCATTATCTTTATCTTCAGCTGCAACAGTTTCAACAACTGGGCAACCTAGTTTTTCGCTTAATAATTTAACATTAATTACTGTGTTTTTCTTTGCATTAATATCACTTTTATTTAAAGCAACAACAACTGGAATATTAAGCTCTAATAATTGAGTTGTAAAAAATAAGCTTCTGCTTAAGTTTGTAGCATCAACTATATTGATAATAGCTTCTGGTTCTTCGTTTTTAACAAACTCACTTGTTATTGTTTCTTCACTCGTAAAAGGTGACATTGAATAAGCGCCTGGCAGATCGACTGCTCTTAGACCTTCTTCTAAACTGTGAAAAGAACTTTTAATGTCCCCTTCTTTTTTCTCAACTGTAACGCCCGCCCAGTTTCCAACATACTCAACTTTACCTGTTATAGCGTTGAACAGCGTTGTTTTACCACTATTAGGGTTACCTGTTAGTGCAATTCTCATTTTCTCTCTCCTTAAATTATACATACATACATTATATTTTGATTAAATACCGTTTCAATCAAAAATTTTGTAGCTACTTTAATAATATTTCACTACGCTTTTATAATATTGAGGGGTGCTTCAATACTATTCTTACTTAATCGCTAAGGAATGGCCTGTTAGTTTTTTACAACTAACTTTATTTATTTAAAAATATATGCCAACCGACATACATTTAAAAACCTATTTGATTTAGACGATAATTGCTTTAGCTAATATGCTATCAATACTATATCTTGCATCTTTAATAGCCACAACAAAATTATCTGATAATACTGACACAACAGTGATTTTTCCACCTTCATAACAACCTAATGTAAATAAAAAATTCTCAAGTTCGCTATCATCTGTTTTTATAGCCACTATTGTGTATTCTTTGCCAATTTCGGCAGTTCTTAAATCCATTATTTTATCCCTTCCAGCATCAATTCGTTATGATTAACTAACTGATATGGACATTTTACTATATTTCATCAATTAAGTCAATAATAAATTTTATTTTTGATTATATATATGCTTATAAATTCGGCTTTATTCATGTAAATAAAAAACTTTAATTGATGCACAAAATTATAATTATATTTTTAATCAAGAAAAATTTTAAAAAGTCTAGTGCACACTAAAAAGTAATGTGTATTTAAACTGTAAAGTTTATATGGTGCGCCTGATGCGATTCGAACGCACGACACATGGCGTCGGAGGCCATTGCTCTATCCAACTGAGCTACAAGCGCATAGTTTATTTTTTTAGTATCATTCTATTAAATAATTTTTCTTTTGCTATAAAAACATAAAATGTTTCTTTTAGAATAATAAAAAACTGAAAATTATTAATTAATATTATATACATTATATCTTAAATTCAAATTTTCTTTTAATTAAATAAAAAATTCAAAACTTTTGCATCGCAATAATTCATAAGAATAAATATAAATTGTTTTTTAAAATAAAACACCGATAATACTTTATTGATCGGTGTTTAAATATTTTTATTCTTCTAATTTTGAGAGTTTATTTGATAGTAAAGCAAGTCCTGCTGCCATATTTTCATTTTGCACTATTACATCATCAGGAACTTTTAAATTTATTGAAGAGAAATTCCAAATTCCCTTTATTCCAGCCCCAACTAAAGTGTCACAAACAATTTGAGCTGTTTCCTCGCTTGTTGCTATTATTCCAATTTTTACATTAGAATTAACAACTTTATCATATAAATCATTTATATGATAAACTTCTTTTTTATTGCTAAGCATTCCTAAAATATTTTCATTTATATCAAATCCTGAAATTATATTAAGACCATAATTTTTAAACCCATCATACATAAGTAAAGTTTTTCCAAGTCCACCTACTCCAACTATAATAGCATTTTTCAAATCATCATATCCTAAAAATTTTTCGATATCTGCTATTAGAGTTTCTGTTTCGTAGCCTACCTTTGGCTTGCCAGCCATAGATGCGCATGATAAATCTTTTCTAACTTGCACATGATTTAGATTTAGCATTGTAGCTATTGTTGTAGCAGAAATATATTTAACTCCCAATTTTTGTTGTTGCAGAAGTAAAGAGAGATATGTAGGTATTCTTAATAATGTTTGTTTTGAAATATATTCTTTCATAAAGGCCCTCCTATCAGATATTTTTTTATCAATAAAATTATATATTTTTATTTTACAAATGTCAACATTAAATCAACATTGTTTATTTTAAATCTATTAATTTTTTTAATAATAAAACCCCTGCATATTACATACACAGGGGGTTTTCTTATTTATCTAACGTAGTTTTTTCTATAATAAATTTTGGTCTTTGTTTTACTTCGTTATAAATTTTGCCTATATATTCTCCAACAATTCCAAGACAAAAAATTTGAACACCACTAGTTAAAAGCAATATGGTTATAATACTTGCCCAGCCAGCTTCAGTTTGCCCAAAAATAAGACTATACCCTACATATAAAAGCCCTATAAAACTCATAATAAGCATAAAAGCACCAACACCTGTTACATAGCGTAGTGGTTTTGAAGACAGGCTTGTTATACCATTTAAAGCTAAATTCATCATTTTTGAAAACGGATAATGGCTTTCTCCTGCGAGCCTTTCGTATCTTTCGTAATAAACACTTGAAGATTTATATCCCACTAAAGGAATAGTTCCCCTTAAAAATAAATTCACTTCACCAAATTCAGAAAGCCCTTCTAAAGCTTCTTTTGATAATAAGCGATAATCTGCATGATTAAACACAATATCAGCGCCCATTAATTTCATAAATTTATAAAATCCTTCAGCTGTAAATCTTTTAAAGAAAGTGTCGGTTTCTCTTTTACTGCGAACACCGTAAACAACATGTGCCCCCTCGTAATACTCTTTTAAAAATTCATCCATTGCATTTATATCGTCTTGCCCGTCACAATCGATTGATATAGTAACATCACACTTATCTTTTGCCCACATTAAGCCAGCTAATAAAGCATTTTGATGTCCTCTATTTCTTGTTAATTTAAGGCCGATAAACTCTTTATTATTTTCGGCTAATTCTTCAATTATATTCCATGTGTTATCCTTAGATCCATCATTCACAAAAATAACCTTTGAATCCTTTGTGCATAGTTTTTGCTCAATTAAACTATTAATTTTATCTTTAAACATCAAAGCTGTTATTGGTAACACTTGCTCCTCATTGTAACAAGGAATTACAATAAATAGTTTTTTCATTATATTAATTTTCCTCTCTATTTATCAAAATAGCATTCTATTTTAATTATAATTTATTTTACTCTAATTAAGTATAACAATTACACTATTCTATGTCAATTAAGTTTCTTAGTTTTTTATACTTGCAAACACTCATTTTTACTGATATACTAAAACCCTACAATAAATTTTTTGAGGTATGTATGGATTTTTTTAATCAACTATTAATTATCTGCCCGTTATTATTTTTAGCTGGCTTTATAGACTCAGTAGCCGGCGGCGGCGGATTATTATCAACACCTGCTTATTTACTAACCGGCCTTCCTATTCACCAAGCAATGGGAACAAATAAAGTGTCTAGTAGTATAGGGACAACTATCGCTGCTGCACGCTACATAAAAAATAAATCTATAAATTGGAAAACTGCAATTATATCTGCAATTTTCAGCTTTTTTGGCAGTTATTTAGGAAGCCAGATTGCTTTAATAATTGATGCAAACACTCTAAAATCTGCATTTATATTTTTACTTCCTTTTATTGCATGTTTTGTTTTATTTAAAAAAGATAAAAGTATAGGCGTGCAAAAAGTATTTGGCACAAAATTATATATAATTTCTGCTATTATTGGTGTTGTAATAGGATTATATGATGGTCTTATTGGCCCTGGCACAGGAACATTTATAATTTTTTCTTACACAAGCTTTATAGGATTTGATTATATAACTGCAAGTGGCAATGCTAAAATAATAAACCTTTCTTCAAATATAGCTGCTGCTTTTAGCTTTATAATCGCTGGGAAAGTTGTTGTCGCATTAGCTATTCCTGCTGCAATTGCTACAACTCTTGGAAATTATTTTGGTAGTGGGTTTGCAATTAAACATGGCGGTAAAGTTGTTCGTCGTATGCTTATTTTAGTATTAATTGCAATATTTATTCAACTAATTTTTGATGTCTTATCGTAATAATTATTTATTAATAAGTAATAAATATAATATAAATGGAGGTTTTTATTATGCCAAAATTATTAGTGGGTGAGAAGATGCCAAACTTTACAGTGAATACAGTATTTGAAAATGGTTTAACTATTAAAGATATAGTTAATTCTAAAAAAACAATGTTTATGGTGCTTCGCTATATCGGTTGCACTGTTTGCAGATACGATGTTCATTTATTAACTCAAAAATATCAAGAATTCACTGATAACAACGTTAATGTTGTTGTCGTTATGCAATCTACTCCTAGCATTGCTAAAAGAGATTTAGGAGATAAAACTCTTCCTTTTTATCTAATTTGTGATGAAAAGCAAGAAATTTATAAAACTTTAGAAATCAATGCAGCGAGCGATATGCAAGAACTTATTGGAGATTCAAGACCTTTAATTAAAGAGAAATCAATAGCTGCAACTGAAGCTGGATTTGTTCACGGCGATTATGAAGGAGTTGAAGAGCAACTACCTGCCTTTTTTATCGTTGATAAAGATTTGACTGTTTTAGAATCTCATTATGCTAAAAATATAATGGATATGCCTACAATCGAAGAAATGCTATCAAAAATATAATAAAAAAATCCCACTAAATAG
>CAYJGG010000058.1:0-11087 GCA_964369915.1 uncultured Oscillospiraceae bacterium
ATTAGCAAGGTTTGAGAGATTAAAATCTGCTCTTAGGGTAAAGACACCACTAAGGGTGTAAATGCAAAAAAACAAGCAAGTGTGCCAATGAATTTGCACAAGGTTGAAAAATGGGGGTATCGTTGATTTTATTGGATAGTTAGGGTGAAAATAAGCAGATTATCGGAGTATTAAAAGAAAGCAGGATAAAAGCTTGGCGTCAAAGCCACTAGCAATAACACTTCTGCCCGCAGTGCGGACAGTTTACAAGGGAATAAAATATGATATATATTGTAATTGGTCTTAAAAAGAATGACACAAGTGGTAGAAGATTTGGGTTTATTTATGTTTTAAAAAAGTTTATATGCAATAATGTATTTTATAGAATTTTATGATTAAATGAACAATTAAATTCTAATTTTATTTAAGTTTTATGTCATACTTAATAAATTTAAAAAGTTTACATATTATTAATTTGATTTAACCTATATTATATGGTAGAATATGTCATTGTGATAGGTTGCTTAATGATTAAGTGCTTATTATAAATTAATTAGTTTATATACAAAGAACTTGGAAGGAATGGTTGTGGCGATGAAAAAATCACAGATATTGGTTTTAGTTATATTAGTTGCAATGACAGCTCTGCCAACGTTACTGTTCAATTTCAATAAACATGAGGTGCCAATGAGTAATGGAATATCAATCGGAAATGCTCTTGAGGCACCTATTGGTAAGGATTGGGGAGTTGATATAGAAAACAAATTGTTTGATGAAATAAAATCGCAAGGATTTGACACGGTAAGAATACCTGTTAGATTTTCTGATTACATTGATGAAACCTATATTTTAGATGAAACTTTTATGCTTGAAGTTGATGGATATATAAACTATGCCCTTTCCCTTGATTTGGTAGTGGTTTTGGATTTACATCACTTTGTGGAACTTATGGATCAAAATATTAGGCAGGATGATGAATATAAGAGTTTGCCAGCTGATTTTGATTATATGAGGGCATATTATGAAATTTGGGAGCAGTTAAGTGAGAGATATCAAGATTACCCAAAAGAGTTGATTTTTGAATTATTAAATGAACCTAAAGACGACATTACTTCAGATATTTGGAATGAGATGGTAGATAAATCAATAGAATTGATACGAAAAACAAACCCTACAAGGAAAATAGTTGTTTCTGCACCTGATATTGCTCTTCTTTGGTCGCTTGGAGATTTAGCGCTACCAAAAGATGATAATCTAATTGTTACTTTCCACTATTATTCACCAACAGAATTTGCATTCCAAAATGACGAAAACCATGATTATCAAGATGTGGAAGAGATTATTTGGGAACCGAGTGATGAAAACATCGAACGCCTCGAGTATGAATTTGCAAAAGTACGAGATTTTGCTATGCAAAATGATGTAGAAGTTATGTTAGGGGAATTTGGAGTTGCCAAAACTGCCCCAAGACAATCAAGAATCGACTGGATTGATGCCGTTACAGATGTGGCTAAAGAATATGGTTTTTCTTGTATTTATTGGGAACTAGGGCATAATTTTGGAGTTTATAATCTCAAAACGGGTGAATGGGATACTCAAATAGTTCAAGCATTATTAGATTAGGAGGAAAAGTGGCAAATATTATATCAGTATTTCGAACAGAAAAAAAATATTATGCAACACCAAGTCAGGTATTGGTTTTAAAAAATAGGCTTGGTTATGTAATGAAGCGAGATGCTCACTCAAAGAGCGAAAGTGGATATGTTGTAAGAACACTTTATTTTGATAGCTATTATGACAAAGATTATTTTGGAAAAATAGATGGATTTCTGTTTAGAAAAAAAATTAGATTAAGAATTTATGACACAGAAACTCAAACAGCAAAATTAGAGCTTAAACAAAAAGAAGGAGATATGCAAAGAAAACGTAGTTTAACTCTTTCAAAAGAGGACGCATTAAAACTTATAAATTGTGATTTTAGTCCTTTGCTTGAAATGAACGATGAATTTGCAAGTTATCTTTACGGCATAATGACAAACGAATGTTATAGGCCTAAATGTTTGTTAACGTATTCAAGATTAGCATTTATGTCGCCTACAAATCAAATTAGGGTTACTGTTGATAGTGATATTAAGTATAGTTTTAGTAATTTTAATTTATTTGACGATAAAGCTATATTAGCTCCGATTAGGCATACGCCAATATTGGAAGTTAAGTATGATGGATTTTTACTACAACCGATAAAAAATGCTATTGCAACATTTAATTTTTCTGAATGTGCAATAAGTAAATATATTATAGCAAGACAAGATAAGATTTAAAGGAGATTTAACAACGATGAGAAATGACATTTTAGCATATTTGAACGCAGAAGCAACGACAGTAGGTATTCAGCAAATTTTTATAAGTTTTTTAGTAGCACTTGTATTAGGTTTATTGGTGTTTTTAGCATATAAATGTTGCCATTCTGGAACGGCATATAATGGGAGATTTAATACTTCACTTATTATTTTAACATTGGTTAGCACATTGGTTATGAGCGTTATCGGAAGTAACGTGGCACTATCACTTGGGATGGTTGGTGCTCTTTCAATTGTAAGATTCCGTACTGCAATAAAAGATCCACGCGATACTACATACATATTTTGGTGTATAGCTGTTGGTATTTGTTGTGGTGTTCAATCATATATGATTGCTTTTGTAGGTTCTGGAGTTATATTCCTTACTATGCTTTTATTTAGTATTGTAAAAAGTAATGATAGATACTTAGTTATTGCTGAACTATCTACTGAAGAGCAAAATAAGTTTGAAAAAGAAGTTCAAATCTATTTTAATGGGAAAGCTAAATTTTCAATGCAAAATGTAAATGAAAGTTCTGTAGAATATATTTACGAAGTATCTGAAAATCTTTTAAACGAAGCGAAAAAGAAAAACTCTGCATCATTTGCAACTTATCTTCAAAATAAAGTGAATTTAAATAGATTTAGTTTAGTTATGCAGATGGATGAGATGAGCAGATAGGATGAATAGTAAAAAAATAATGATTGCTTGTGTTTTGATTTCATTTGCACTAGCAATTTCAATAGGTTTAATTACAGATATGTTTATTGATGATTTTGTGTATCTTGAGCCAGCTCAATTTAACGATCAAACAACAGATTTATCGGAATATGCTATAACAGAAGATAAAGCAAATCCAGTAATTCAAGCTCCTAGAGGTGATACAAATTATAGAGATATAACAATGCCTGTATCTAATGATTTTACAACTGAACTTCCACTTGTAATTATTGATTTAGGTGAAAATAATCTCGAAATAGCCTATGAGTGGAGCGATGCAGAAGGATATATGGTTCTTAAAGAGGGTAAAGATCCGTATGTTTCGGGTTCTATGTCTATAATAGATAATCAAGATGGCGTGAATACAGTTATAGATAATCCAGCGATTACGTCTAATATAATAATATCTTATCGTGGAAACTCTTCTCTTTATTATGATAAACATCAATATAGAATTGTTACAGTTGATGAAAATAATGAGACCCTTGATTTACAGCTACTTGATGTAGGCACTGGCCACGAATGGGGATTAAACGGAACTCTTTCTGATAGCACACTGGTAAGAAATTATTTAGCATTCACATTAGCGGGTCAATTTATGGAATACACACCAGACGTTAGGTATACAGAGGTGGTATTAAAAACAGAAGATGGATATGAGTATTTAGGAATACATTTGCTAACAGAACAAATTGATAGGTCTAAGGATAGAGTTGATATTCCTGCTTATTCTGCAAATAGTATGAGCCACGCCACATTTATTATGAGGCGTGATAGAAACTCTGGAACAGATATAATTTTAGATAATTATGGCACAGTAAATGGCTTAACAGCAAGCTATATTGAGGTATTATATCCAAATAATGTTAATCAAAATGATATAGATCTTTTAACTTCAAAGATAGATAACTTTGAAAAAGCATTATTTTCAGATGATCCTGAAGTTTTTAAAACTTATAAAGATTATATAGATGTTGAGTCATTTTATGATTACTTCATTATGAACGAGCTGCTTTTAAATTATGACTCAGGCTTTAACTCCACTTATTTTTATAGCGATTATACAGGTAAAATAATTATGGGTCCAATTTGGGATTTTGATGAGTCAGGCGGAAATGTAGGACATTTACCACTAAAGCTTGATACTACTGCTTTTCACGCTGCACCTTGGTTTGAAACGTTATTAAAAGATGTAGAATTTACTACAGGACTTCTTGAAAGATATTATGAGCTTCGCCAAAACGAACTTAGTGATGAAAGAATAGAAGCCTTAATTGATACGTCTGTAGCCCATCTTGGAACAGCATTAGACCGTGAATGGGACAGATGGGGCTACTACTACTCTGGCGACTACTTTTCACTTGAGAATATGGTTGTAAGTACAACTACTACCACACACGAAGAAGAAATTGAAGAAATGAAAGCCACTTTATTTACACATAGTGCTTGGATGGATGAACATTTAGATAGTTTATATCAATTTGCGATACCTGAATTCAGCAGTGATAAACCTGTTGAAACGAATTTGAATTGGGGAACAATATTAGGTTCTATTTTCGTCTTGAGCTGGATTGTTGTTGTGGTGATTTTACAAAGGAGAATTTAATGTTAAAAAATGAAGAAAAAGTTGACGCTATTACAGAAGAAGCAGTAAATGATAAAAAAACTGTAAAAGCAAAATACAACAAAAAAGTTAGAAAACAATATAGCAAAACAAAACAAAGAAAAAAATGGCAATATCATGTTATGTCAATTTCTTCAATAGTTTATATTATTTGGAGATTATTTTTTACAATTCCGGTAGACTTTGGTTTTTTGGATTTGTTTTTTGGAATACTGCTTTTTGTATCAGAATTAATAGCAGTTATAGAGAGTTTACTTAGCCAAAACGCATATAATAATGCAGTTCTTCCAGAACTACCGACAATACCAGATGAAGTGTATCCAGATGTTGATATTTTAATAGCAACACATACTGAGGATGCGGAACTATTATATAAAACAGTTAACTCTTGCAAATATTTAAAATATCCTGACAATAATAAAGTTCATATCTATATCTGTGATGATATGAATCGTAGTGAAATAGCAAAACTTGCAAGCGATATGGGAGTAGGCTACATAACCCTATTAAAAAATAAACACGCAAAAGCGGGAAATTTAAACAATGCTTTTAGCAAAACAAATAGTCCGCTTGTAGTAACACTAGATGCAGATATGATACCTAAAAGTGATTTCTTAATCAAAACGGTGCCGTATTTCTTTTTACCAAAGGTTAAGAAATTAGCTGATGGAACTTTTGTTATGAAAGATGAAAGTGAAATCAATCCAAGTGAAAAAATAGGATTTGTTCAAACACCACAAACTTTCTATAACCCAGATATGTTTCAGTACAATCTTTTTGCCGAAAACAATATCCCGAATGAACAAGATTATTTCTTTAGAGAAGTTAATGTTGGTAGAAATGCCACAAACTCCCCGATTTACGCAGGCTCAAACACCGTTATTTCAAGAGAAGCGCTTGAGGAAATAGGTGGTATAAGAGTTGGTACAATTACTGAAGACTTTGCAACGGGGATGGATATACAAGAACATGGTTATACGTGTATCGCTATACCAGATCCTTTGGTTTCAGGATTATCACCAACTTCGATTGATAGCCTAATTAAACAACGTGTTCGCTGGGGACGTGGTTGTGTTCAAACATTATTTAGAGCAAGGTTTTTATTTTCAAAGACATCAATTGAAACAAAATTATCATACTTTGGAGCATTATTATACTGGACAACATTCTTTAGAAGAACAGTATATATTTTCGCACCGATTTTATACGCAGTATTCGGTATAGTTGTTGTTGACTTGGATATTATGCAATATTTAATACTTGGGGTGCCTGCTTATGTAATTTATAATATCGCATTAAGGCAACTTTCAGAGGGTCTAAAAGACTTTAGATGGAGTAATATAGTTGACACAATATTAGCACCTTATTTAGTATTTCCAATACTTATGGAAACATTAGGGATCAGACTCAAAAAATTTAATGTAACTCAAAAAAGTGCAGAAGTTACAAGAAATAGTGATATTTCATATGCTGTTCCTAATATATTATTCCTAGTGGCAAGTATTATTGGTGTAGTTTTTATTCTTCAAAGTATAATCTTTGAAGCTCAATATTTTAATCTTATTATTTTATTTTGGCTCACATTAAATTCATATTTCCTATTTATGAGTATAGTGTTTATGATTGGTAGAGTGAATTATCGTAGTAGTGAAAGATTTGAAGTTTTTTTGCCAGTTAAAATAGGGACAGAAGAAGGTGTATTACAAGGTGAGGTAAATGATATATCCGAAACTGGCTTATCATTTACTTTGGTTCGTCCAGTATTTTTCCATTATGATGATCAGCTTAATATAAAAATTATTGATAGAGGATATGAAGCCCAAATGGGAGCTAAAGTTGTCCACACATCAGTTCTTGATAATACAACATGTAAATATAATTTAATGATAACTGATATTGATGAGGAAAATAAATCTAAATTCTTTGCTCTAATTTATGATAGACAATTTGTTTTTGCAAAAGATATCAAAACAAAAGGCATAGACGATTTAATTAATTTCTTTAAGGCAAAAATAAAAAGATCAGAAGTTTCTAATAGATTATTGCCAAGAGTTCATTTGAATAAAAACTATAATACAGTAGATAATAAAATAACTTTCTTTGTATTTGATTTTAATGGTCATTTTTTCACTTCATCTTCTAATGAAAAAGAATTATCATTTTACATCGCTAAAAACATAATAGTTAATGCACAGTATGTACGCGATATAGACGATGGTAAAAAGCTTTTCGAAGTGGAAAGCTGGGAAGCACTCGCACAACAATTGCGTAATACCGACTTCTTAAATGAAGTAGATTTCGATGAAGATAGTAAAGATATAGCATAAAAACAAGTTTGTAAATCGAGAATGTTTTGATAATTTAAAAGGGTGGCTTTTGCCACCCTTTTAAATTTGTGGTATATATATCAAACTAGTGAAGTAGATGAAAATAATCGAGATGGAGAAAGATTTTGACATAACGAATGATATGAGAGAAAATGTCAATTTTATATGTAGCTAATTACAATAAATTCTCAATATCATATTTATCAGTAATATTCGCAAATATCCACCAATTTTGCCAATCATCGAAGCCGTACTAATATCCGTCCGTGTATCTCATCACTGCATCGTATCGTAATAATTTCGTGTATTATTTTTCATCGTATTTTCACCCCTTCTTTTGGGGTGGCGAGCATAGCATTTGCCTATACGGCAAACGCAGCACGCCGGGGGAACCCGGACCCCTTTTCATGTGCATACAACTTTTGCGAAAGTTGTAAATTCGCTTTGCTCAGATGCACTCCCCAAAACTCTCCGAGGGGGATTTTAAGAAATACTAATATAGTGGCAAAATTAGATAGCTATTTAAGAAAAAGTGTAGTATTGTGTTACTTGCAAAAAGCGTTTTGCAAGATGTAGTTTTATGCTTTCAGACAAGAAGGATTGTCTGAATTTTACACTACGTGCAAAACCACATAAAACGTACCGACAACATAAATAAGGAGTTGATGAAAATGGCGAAACGTAGAGCGAATGGTGAAGGAACAATCTACAAGCGAAAAGATGGTAGGTGGTGAAGGGTGGTCTTTTCCCTCATGAACTCGCTACAAAGCCCACGGAGTTTCACTATGTGAAACATCCTTGTTTTCGGCTATGATGGAAACGGGAAAGCAGAAGTTTAAAAATGTGCTTGCCAAGACTCAAAGCGAAGTAAAAGATAAGCTGAGAGTTTTAATTGATGAACACAAGCAAGGAAAATTTAAAGCAGATAATAAATACACTTTTGGCGAATGGATGGATGTTTGGTTTGAAAATTATGTAAAAATAAAAGTAAGACCAAGTTCGCATAAGACTTATTTAGGATGTATCTATCAAGTACCTTGTATTAGTTTTTTGGTATTGCGAAGCAATATTTCGTCGATATGCTTTGACGAAAAGAAAAACTAAAAGCTGTATTATCCTGAGGATAATACAGCTAATCATTATAAAACCGAAACTCGGAAAGATGAAACTTGCAAAGTTAACAAACTTAGACTTACAAAAATTCTATAAATATCTCTTAGAAGATGGTAGAGTTCAAAGAAAAGAGAGCGAGAAACAATCGAATGGATTGTCTGCCAAAACAGTTAGAAACATTCATCAAGTGATAATGTCGGCATTAGAAGTTGCGAAAAATCAAGAGATAATTATTAAAAATCCTGCTGAAAAATGTTCACTGCCAAAGAAAGAATATAGAGAAATGAAAACATTAAATCAAGAAGATTTGCAGAAGTTTTTTGAAAGTGCAAAGCAAGAAGATATGTATGAATTATTTTATATCGATATAATTACAGGGCTTCGTAGGGGAGAATTATTAGGACTCAAGTGGAAAGATATAAATTTTAAGAGCAAAATTATATCTGTGAAAAGGCAAGTGCTGAGAGTGAATGGAGAAGTTATAGAATCTCCTTTAAAAACAAAGAAAATCAATTTATCACAAGTGATAAATCACCGAAACATTTCGATAGGAGAAGATGCCGTAAATTTATTAAAACAATTAAAGAAAGATTCAAACAGCAAATATGTGTTTTCAACTGAAGATGGAAAGCCAATACCACCAGATAGTCTTAGAAAAATACTGCATAGGATATTAAATAATGCAGACTTGCCGATAGTAAGATTTCATATTAATAAAATATAGGGGACGTTTTGCAGAGCAAAACTCCATCAGCCCACCAAGTGGGCTGTATTACCCTTGCACTTCAAAATGGAGTTGATATAAAAACGGTGTCATCTATGCTCGGACATTTTTCAGGTGGGTTTACACATGGCAAGCGTGCTTGACTATGGATACATTACACACATGTGACAACTCAATCACAAGTGAATGCTGCAATGGTGATGGGGGATGTGGTGAAGGGATAGGCGAGTATATTGGAATGAAATATTTGCAAGTTCAGTTATATGCTGAACTTTTGTTTTGAATAAAGCCTATTTCATAAGACAAGAAATAATGATATAATAATAATATAAATTTTTTGAAAGGATTTAATCACTTCATTCGTATTACTAATGAAAAGGCAAAAAAGCCTTAAAATTATTATAATATATTGGAGGATTTTATTATGAAAAAATTAATCACATCAGCAGTTACAATGGGGCTTATTTTATCAATGGGAAGTTTAACAGCTTTTGCCACCGATAGTTATCAAGGGGCAAGTTATATTGATAGCGATAATGATGGCGTTTGTGACAATGTAGGAGTTTATAGAAACTTTATTGATGAAGACGGAGATGGAATTTGTGATATTTTAAATTCTGGTATGGGGCAAAGAAAAGGAGCTAACGGATTTAATTTCATCGATGAAGATGGCGATGGAATAAATGATAATATCGGTAGTGGCAATGGTGGATACTTTGCTGATAGCGATGGGGATGGCGAATGCGATAACATCGGCACAAGGCAGGGAATGAACTCAAATCAGGGCAGAGGAAGAAACAGATAATGAAAGGATAGCCTTATGAGAGATGAGCAGGACTTAAAAAATGCCATAGATGAGTACTCAGATACTGTTAAACGTATATGTGTAGTTTATCTTAAAAATATGGCTGATACGGAGGATATATTCCAAAATGTATTTATAAAATATTATAAAAGTTCTGCTTATTTTGAAAGCGAGGAACATAAAAAAGCTTGGTTTATTCGAGTTACAGTGAATGAATGCAAGGATTTATTAAAGAGCTTTTTTAGAAAAAACACGGTTTCTTTTGATGAAATTGAGCCAATTAAAAGCGAAATGGAACTAAATGAAAATGATTATGTGAAAAAAGCTGTTTTAAATTTGCCAGAAAAATATAAGATTATGATATATTTATATTATTTTGAAGATTATTCAGCTGTTGAGATAGCTAAAATGCTAGGAAAAAATGTGAACACAGTTTACACTTTGCTTTCGCGGGGCAAAGAGATGTTAAAAACTACTTTAGGAGGTAATGAGCATGAGTGGTAAAATTAAAAAAGCTTTTTTAGAAGTTCGTGCTGATGAGAGCCTAAAAGAGCAAACTTTTGATAGGATACTATCTAAAAATAAAAAAACTAAGCCTATTATCTACAAACTTTCGATAGCAGCAGCTGCTGTTTTAATCTTTTTTATAGGTGGCATCTATTATACACCAGTATCATATATCAGCATAGATATTAACCCATCTATTGAATTATCTATAAACGCTTTTGATAAAATAGTTGATGTTAGTGCAACAAATCAAGATGGCGAAAACATTATAAATTCTCTTGATTTAAAAAATCTAAATTATATCGAGGCATTAGAAACTCTTAATAATGATGAAAGCTTTATAGACTTTACCGATAGCTACACAGAAGTAACTATTATATCTGATAATAGTGACGAGATGATAAATAATATCACAAATTGCGGTTTTCACAATGAAAATATGGCTTTTAATTCAGCTAATGTTGAAATGAAAAATAAAGCATTAGAAAGTGGAATTTCATTTGGTAAATACTATGCATATATAGAGCTTTTAGAAATAAATCCTAATATAGATATAGAAGAAATTAAAAATTTATCTATGAAAGAGATTAGAGATATAATAGAAAACAACGGTGAATTAACAGATGACAACACACCTTTAGGTGGAAATAAAGAGAGTGAAAATAATCAAGGACAAGGGAATGGGAATAAAAACCAGTTCGGTAAAGAAAACTAACTTGTAAAGGCTTTGCAGAAAATTCGGTTGAATTAAAAGAAAATACAACAAGATTTTATGAGGAAATTAGTTGAAAAAGCAGGGGAATTCCCTGCTTTTTGTTTTGCAAAATCATTTTTAAAGTTATTGAAAAATCGTAAAATGCAAATAAATCTTACCCAGTAATAAGTTGTTGTGTATAATAACGTATATACACAAATAGTACAGTTAATAGTCGCAGAAAAATTCTGCAA
>CAYJGG010000059.1:0-11017 GCA_964369915.1 uncultured Oscillospiraceae bacterium
TTTGGTGGAGAATATCGGACTCGAACCGACTACCTCTACAATGCCATTGTAGCGCTCTTCCAGGTGAGCTAATTCCCCATAATGATGTGTTAACTGTACATTATAGTAGCAAAAAAAAATATTATTGTCAATTAATTAAAACGCTTTGCATATACATTAATAAAAATTAAAAAGGTGGATAATTATGAGATATAATTTTTTAACTGATTCATATGAGGAAGAGTATTCTGCATTTGTGACAGATTTTAGTAAATATGAAGTTGTAGATGTGGAAAAAAAAGAAGTGAATTCAAAAAAATTCACAAATTTTGTTGATGAAGAAATAGAAACTGAAATTAAAACTGATATAGAAACAGAAACAAAAACAAATATAGTAGAAGAAAAAATCTTACCTACTATAAACGAGGAAGAAGTTAAAGGATATATTTTAGAAGATTTCTTCTTAGAAGATAAAGAAGAAAAAACTGAATATATTTTTGAAAATGAATGGATGAAGGAATTAGAAAAACTAAACGATACAGAAAATTTAGAAAAAATATCTGCCCAGCTTACAGAAATAGACGTAAAACTAGGCAGAATATGCGATTATATAGAAAAGATATACAATGTATAATAAATATTTAGAATAAATCTAAATCATCAGTTTTAGTGCCGTGAAAAGAGCTATCTCTATCTCGGCACTTTTTACATCCACAGTTTGAAGAAGTGGATACAGAGCCGTAAATAGGCATATCTGAGTATCCAGCGAATGTATCAGAAAAAGTTAAGGCATCATTTGGGCATGGGGCATAGCCTTCAAGCCACACACTTTCATACTTCCATAAACTATCTGTTATAGTGCCTCTAATTCTAACAAAATATTTCATAACACCATCAATTTCTCTTGAAACAATTTTACTATTTAGCATAACACACATACTAGATCCTTCAATGTAGCTTAGCAATTCTTTTAAATTAATAAAAGGCACACCATCACTTGTAGAGCAAAAATTATAAACAACTTCATCAACTGCAGTAATTGGAATTGCTATATATGATGAGCAAACTCCACGAGTTGATAAAGTGCGCACAATAACTTGCCCTTCAACACGAATTCTTACTCCAGGGTTATCAGTGTCGCAGTCGACAGGTTTTTCGCTTGCACTTGTAACTCTAAAATGTGCAAATTCCATATCAATATCGCTTGAAAGATTAGAAAATCCTTTGCAACTATTCATAATATTATGAATAGAAGGAAGAGGGATTATTTCTCTAACGCTTATACTTGCCATTGCTTTTACAACCTTTGCTGTTATATTTAAATATCCAAAATCAATTGCTTCATTTTCTATTCCAAAATTATCTCTATTCACCACTAAATGGTTTTTTAAATCAACTTTTTCCATATCTATACTCCTTTTAAGTAGTTTACAATAAGATATGAAATATTTAAAAATATTGTTACTAACGTAAAAAAATCTTGTTTCGAGTGAAAAAAAATGCTATAATATTTAACAGTTATGTTTTAAAGATTAAAAAAGAGGTATATTAATGAAATATAAAGCGATATTTTTTGATTTAGATGGAACGCTATCAGATCCCAAAGAAGGAATAATAAATTCTATTAAATATGCACTAGACTTTTATAACTTTGATTACTCTAGCTATGATTTAGCTACATATATTGGTCCGCCTTTATTTTATACTTTTTCTAGTATTATAGGCGAAGATAAAGCAGACGAGGCTATTGTTAAATATCGTGAGAGATTTGATGGTATGGGTGGTATATTTGAAAATGTTTTATATAATGATGTTGAATTAGTTTTAAAAGAGTTAAAACTAAAAGGATACAGATTGTTTACAGCAAGCAGTAAGCCTGAAGTTTTTGTAAAAAGAATATTAGAATATTTTAATATTGATTCATATTTTGAATTTATGGGTGGATCAACTTTAGATTCAACAAGAATTGGAAAAACAAATGTTATCCAATATGTCTTAGAAAAAGCAAAGCTATCACCAAGCGATGTTTTAATGGTAGGGGACAGAAAATATGATTTAAACTCAGCAAAAGAGCTCGGTATGGATGCAATTGGCGTTTTATACGGATTTGGAAGTTTTGATGAGTTAAATGAGTGTAAGAATATAAAATTAATAAAAGAGATTAAAGAAATATTGGATATAGTATAAAAGAGGGGATATCATGAATAATAAAAAACAGCCACAAAAAAATATTACATTTTCGCAAAGAATAAAAATATTTTTCAAAAAGTTTTCAAAACTTGATTTAATAACAAAATTACAATTTTTTGCAATAGTTGCAATAATAATTACAATTATATTTGCAATATTTTCGTTCGTTTTTAATCCTAATAACGAAAACGAAGAATCTACAATAGATAGCACTCAAACAAGTATGCCAGAAATTGAAGCTGATAAAGAATATGAAATTGATGCATACACACAGGCTTTATTAGAATATGAAGATACTATTATTAAAACAAATACTGAAGCTAGCTCTACTTATAATAGAGATATATTATTTATAGGAGATTCAAACACTGAAGCTCTTGCAACTTATGAGCATGTTAGTTTACAGCAAGTTATAGGTGTTACAGGTATGGGTATACAATCTGTGCCAAGCCTTGATTGTGTTTGGTTTGTAGGTCATGAAAACCCATACACAATTCCAGAAGCAGTTAAAATGATGCAACCTAGAACGATTATAATTAACTATGGCACTAATAATATTGGTGGTATGAGTGTTGAAGAGTTTATAGCTGAATACTTAGATGCTTTAAATTCAATAGAAAATGCTTATTCTTATTCAAATATTATAGTAAACTCTATTTTCCCAGTTGCACAAGATAGAGATTATCCAAATATAACAATGCAAGAAATCGATGAATTCAATATAGCATTAGCTAAAATGTGTAGTGAAAATGGATATATGTTTTTAAATTCTTCTGAAGTTTTAAGAGATTCAGAAACTGGCTTTATGCTTCCTGAATATGCTTCTAGCGATGGGCTACACTTAAGTAAAGAAGGATTAAAAAAATATATTGAATACGTAGGTAGCCATAAATATGAAGTTGAAGATACAAGACCTGCTGTAAGTAGTGTTCCAACTAGAAGAAATCCTCCAGTTGAAGCAACACCAACACCAACTTTATCGCCAACACCAACGCCAACGTTATCACCAACACCAACGCCAACTTTATCACCGACACCTTCACCAACTTTATCACCATCACCAGAAATATCGCCAACGCCATCAATAGAGCCATCAGTAGCACCATCAGTAGCACCGTCAGCAGAGCCGTCAGTAGCACCGTCAGTAGCACCGTCGGCTGAGCCATCAGAAGAGCCACCTGCACAGCCATCGGAAGAGCCGCCTGCAGAACCATCTGCAGAACCAGCAGAAGATCCAACGCCAACGCCAAGTATTAGCCCAAGTCCAGAAACAGGAACAGGTGATTAATATATTATAAAATAAGAGGTAGAAATGAATATTACAGTTTTAGGAACTGGTAGATGGGGAACTTTTTTAGCTGTCTATCATAATAGAATGAATAATGTTACTCTTTGGGGTAAAGAAGACTCTAATGACTTTATCGAACTTAAAAAAACTAGAAAAAATGATTATCTAACTTTACCAGATGAGTTAATGCTAGAATCAGACTTAGAAAAGGCTTTAAATTTTTCTGAATATATTGTTATTTCTATAAGTGCACAAAATTTAAGAGAATTCGCTTTAAATATTAATAAATATAATGTTGAAGGAAAAACTTTTATTCTTTGCATGAAAGGAATAGAATCAGATACAGGCAAAAGGCTAACTCAAGTTATGGAAGAAAGTATTAATCAAAATATCAATGTTTGTGTATGGGTAGGCCCTGGACATGTTCAAGATTTTATGAAAGAAATTCCAAATTGCATGGTTGTAGATAGTAAGGATAAAAATCTTACTAATAAAGTTGTTGAAATGTTTTCAAAAGATTTAATTAGGCTATATATTGGCGATGATATAATTGGAACTGAAATAGGAGCTGCTGCAAAAAATGTTATTGGTATAGCAGCAGGACTTTTAGATGGAGCTAATTTGTCAAGTTTGAAAGGCGCTTTAATGGCAAGAGGTGCAAGAGAAGTTGCAAGATTAATAAAAGCTATGGGCGGAAATGAATTAACAGCTTATGGGCTTAGCCATTTAGGGGATTATGAAGCTACTCTATTCTCACTTCACAGCCAAAATAGAATGTTTGGAGAAGCTATAATTAAAAATCAAGGCTATACAAAGCTTGCAGAAGGTGCATCAACTGTTAAAGCATTAATGAATTTATCTAAAGAATACAATGTTGAAATGCCTATTTCAAAATTAGTTTATGATGTTATATATAGCGAAGAAGATCCAAAAGTGTTATTATATAACCTATTTAAAAGAGATGTAAAAGAAGAATTTTGCATTAAATACTAATAAATTTATAAAAGCAATTAAAAACTTTTCAAAATAAAGTTTAGTTGCTTTTATTTTTTATATTTTTCTTAAAAAAATATGATAAAAAACAAAAAAAGTGTTGATAAATTATGAATAATTGTATATAATTATAAAAGTGACTTATTTGTGGCAAAAGATAATAGTGATAAAACAAATAAGTAAAAATATTAGGAGGACAAAAAATTGGATTTAATGATTTTTGCACTAATTGGTGCAGTAGTCGCTCTTGGATATGCAGCTTATTTAGCTAAGAAAATTTCAAAGTATTCAGAAGGTACTGAAGAAATGGTAAAGCTAGCTTCTGCTATTCGTGAGGGCGCAAACACTTACCTAAAAAGACAATATAAAACTGTCGGCGTTTTCTTTGCAGTTATGTTTGTTATTTTATTAGGACTAAGCCTTATAGACTTTATGGATATTATGCTTCCATTTGCATTCGTTACTGGGGGTGTCTTTTCGGCTTTAGCAGGATTCTTTGGAATGAGAATTGCTACAGCTTCAAATGCTAGAACAGCATGGGCTGCAAAAGAAAGTTTAAACGAAGGTTTAAAAGTTGCTTTCTCAGCTGGCTCTGTTATGGGATTTGTTGTTGTTGGTTTAGGTCTTTTAGACTTAACTGTTTGGTATTACATATTAAGATATGTTCATGGCGATAATATTCAAATGGTAGCTTCTTCACTTCTAACTTTTGGTATGGGTGCTTCTTCGATGGCACTTTTTGCTCGTGTTGGTGGTGGTATATTTACAAAAGCTGCAGACGTTGGTGCTGATTTAGTTGGTAAAGTTGAAGCAGGTATTCCAGAAGATGACGCTAGAAACCCAGCTGTTATCGCTGATAACGTTGGTGATAATGTTGGCGACGTTGCTGGTATGGGTGCAGACTTATACGAATCATACTTTGGCGCTAGAGTTTCAGCTGTTGCGCTTGCTGTTTCAGCAGGATATGGCCTTGCAGGAATGCAACTTCCAATGCTACTTGCAGCACTTGGAGTTTTTGCTTCAATTATAGGTTCATTCTTTGTAAGAACTGGCGATTCATTAGAACAAAAAGAATTATTAAAAGCATTAAGAAAAGGAACATATGTTTCAACAGCACTTGTTATTGTAGGAGCATATTTCTTAACAGATTATCTACTACCAGAAGTTTCACTAGGAATATACATTGCTATTATTTCAGGATTAATCGCTGGTAATTTAATCGGACATTTTACAGAATACTACACTTCAGATACATATAAACCAACTCAAGACTTAGCTCAAACTGGTGTTACTGGTTCAGCTACAGTTATCATTGGTGGTTTATCTCTAGGTATGCTTTCAACATTTATGCCAACGATTATCGTTGCAGTTTCAGTTATGATATCTTTCGTTGCTGCTAATGGTTTAGTTGAGTTCTCACAAGGTCTATACGGCGTTGGTATCTCAGCTGTTGGTATGCTTTCAACACTAGGTATTACTCTAGCTACTGATGCTTACGGGCCTGTTGCTGATAATGCTGGTGGTATAGCTGAAATGGCTGGACTTGGCGAAGAAGTTCGTGAAAGAACAGACGCACTAGATTCATTAGGAAATACAACTGCTGCTACTGGTAAAGGATTTGCTATTGGTTCAGCTGCTTTAACAGCTTTAGCTTTAGTTGTTGCTTTCGTTCAAGAAGTACAAGTTGTAGATCCTACTGTTGATGTTACTTTATCGCTAACAAACCCAACTGTTTTAATCGGTTTATTAATCGGTTGTATGCTACCATTCTTATTCTCAGCATTTACAATGGAAGCTGTTGGTAAGTCTGCGCAATCAATCGTTGTTGAAGTTAGAAGACAATTTAAAGAAATTCCAGGAATTATGGAAGGTACAGGAAAACCAGATTACGCATCTTGTGTTGATTTATGTACTAAAGCTGCTTTAAAAGAAATGATTGTTCCATCAATTATCGCTGTTGCAGCTCCAATCGTTGTTGGTATATTCTTAGGTGTTAATGGTGTTGCTGGTATGCTAGCTGGCGCTACTATGACAGGCTTTACACTTGCTATTATGATGAGTAATGCTGGTGGTGCTTGGGATAATGCTAAAAAGCATATCGAAGCTACTGGCGGTAAAGGCTCTGAAATGCATAAAGCTGCTGTTGTTGGCGATACAGTTGGTGATCCATTTAAAGATACATCAGGCCCTGCTATTAATATTCTTATCAAACTACTTTCAACAGTTGCAATCGTGTTTGTTTCTGTTATTATCCAGTTTGCTATATTCTAATAGTAATTTAATAAATAAAAAATCAGTGTGAATTTATTTTCACACTGATTTTATTTATATTATCTTTGGATAATATAAACTTCAGTTTTTCTTTAAGGCAAGAAGAATAGGCAACAGATTGATTTAGAATCACGAAAAATAGAATAATATAGCCATATATATAAATTATTAATTTTCTAAAATTGACTTTAATGTTTTTATAAGGTAGAATTAATGTAGTATTCTATTTTTTTAATAAAGGAATGGTAATGAATATGAAACGTAAAGATGAAAGAGATATTCTTTTTGCAAGGGCTAGATATAAAAAAGGGACACCAATGCACGAAGAATACTATAAAAGAAATCCAGATAAATTAGCTTTTGATGAAAAATTTAGACAAAAACCATTAATGGGCGATGAAAGTGCAGCAATGTATAATGATTTATTATCTCCCATACCTATTTCAGTTTTTGATTTTTTAGCAGATATAAAACCTTTTTCTCAAGGAAGTGTTGCAAATAATAAAACAATAGTGTCTCCACAAAAAATAACTGAAGTTTTAAAAGGGATAGCTTATTATTATGGAGCAAAGCATGTAAGCGTAGTAAAACTTGAAGAAGAAGATTATTACTCTCATAAAGGCAGACCAGAAAACGAATATTCAAACGAAATTGCTCCAAGCTATAAATATGGTATAGCCTTTACTGTTGAAATGACTGAGGATTTAATCGATACTGCTCCTAATGTAACTCAATCTATAGCTACCACAAAAGGCTATGTAGACGCTGCAGTTATTGGTATGGTAATTTCCTATTATATTAGAAATTTAGGGTATGATGCAAGAAATAATATGGATGGGAATTATATATTTCCTTTAGTTAGTTTATTCGAAAAAGCTGGGATTGGCGAAATAGGTATGAATGGAATATTAATTTCTAAAGAATTTGGCCCACGTATGCGATTAGGTCTTGTTAGTACTAATATCCCTTTAAATGAAGATATAGTCAAAAAGCAATATATAAGAGAGTTTTGTAATCTATGCAATAGGTGTAAAAACACTTGTCCACCTAAAGCTATTCAAAACACTTTAGAAGAATTTAGAGATGAGATGTGTATATCAATGTGGCAACATTTTGGTTCAGATTGTGGAATTTGCATTTCTGTCTGTCCATTTTCTCATAATCTTCCAAAAGAGTTAATCGAGGATTTGTCTACTGCCAAAAATAGAGAAAAATTAAATGATTATTGCGATGAGCATTTTAAATCAAGAACTATGAATAAAGAATTTTACGATTGGATAAATGCAGCATATGAAGATTAGTATTAGTTTTTCTAATTTTAAATCTAGAATATCGGCTTGCAATTACAAAAACTTAATATAATGTGTAGTTAAATTTAATTATAGGAGAAAATATTATGAAAACTGTATACTGCTATTTTTCAGCCTCAGGAAATGGAATTGATATTATTAACAAAATGGAAAAACATATAAAAGGGGATAGAGTTTATATAAAAAATGCCGATATAAATGCTTTAAAAGAATATGAGAGAATTATTTTAATAACTCCTTTATATTCCTTTGGCCCAGCAATACCAGTAGCAAATTTTATTAAGAAATTAGAGGGGTTTAATAATAAAGAATTTTATGTGGTTATAACTTTTGCAGGCTTTGCAGCAAATTCCGAATATCTAATTCAAAAATTATTTAAAGATAGTAATTTGAAATTAAATAATATATTTAAAATTATGATGCCTGTAAGTTTTTCAACTGTCGTAGTGCCACCTATAAAAATGCAAAATAGCATATTAAAAAAAGTGCCAGAAAAAATTGAAAAAATAGTAAATAGTATAGAAAATAAAGAAGAAAAAGTTTTTAGTAAAAATATATTTAGTTTTTTAGATGCTACTTGGGAAAATAATAAAAAAAATCTCGCTGTGTTAGCTAAAGATTTTAAAGTTTTACACTCGTGTATAAAATGCAAAAAATGTATAAAAGTCTGTCCTATGAATAATATTGAATTAATAGAAGATAAAATAACTTTTAAAGATAATTGCTGTGCCTGTCTTGCTTGCTATAATCAATGTCCAATTAAAGCTATTCAATATAAAAATAAGGAAGTTAAGCAGTATAAAAATATGAATATTAAAATTTAATATTATAAACAATAAATATAGGAGATTTTGAAAATGAAAAAACTAATAAATTTAGCTTTAATCGCTTTGTTTATACCTCTAATATTAATAGGGTGTACCAAAAATGAAATCACACAAACACAAAATAGCAGTGTCCAAGAAAACACTCAAAGTACTAATTTTGAGTATGAAAGTTTAGTTAAAGATATAATAAAAGATTATGAAGAAAATAAGATTGCTTTTAATGATGATTTTCAGGCTATGCCAGAGGGAGTTTGTGTTTCCAAGTGATTTAGAAAATATGGAGTTTTATGATAATGGAATGGGGGGATATCAAGTGTCGATAACTTCTGTAAACGATAAAAGTAAAATGATTGTTGGAATAAATAATGTTCTTGATGAAAAAACTTTTGAAGAAATTCCAATGGTTGTATATGTTTTTTTCTCAGTAATGTAATAAGAAAAATAATAAACCGTCACTATAATTCTAGTGACGGTTTATATATTATTAAAAATTTATTTAATTAATGTTGTTCCAGTCATTTCGATTGGCTTTTCAACGTTTAATAGTTCTAAAATAGTAGGAGCAATATCAGCTAATACTCCGCCTTCTCTTAAATCGCAGTCGTGGTTAATAACTGTGAATGGAACAGGATTTGTTGTATGTGCTGTGAATGTGTTATTATCTTCATCAAGCATCTTTTCAGCGTTGCCGTGGTCGGCAGTTAAAAGGATAACAGCATCAAGTTCTTTTGCTTTATTTACTAATCTTTCTAAACAAGTATCAACAGTTTCAACAGCTACTACTGCTGCATCTATTTTACCAGTATGTCCAACCATATCGCAGTTAGCATAGTTTAAAACAACTAAATCATATTCTACTTCATCTAGTTTTTTCATTAAAGCATCAGTAACTTCAACAGCACTCATTTCAGGGGCTAAATCATAAGTTAAAACTTTTGGAGAATTAATTAAAACTCTGTCTTCGTTTTCATAAACAGCTTCAACACCACTATTAAAAAAGAAAGTAACGTGTGCATATTTTTCAGTTTCAGAAATTCTTAATTGTTTTAATCCTTTTGATGAAATATATTCACCTAAAGTGTTGTTTAAACTTTGTGGTTTAAAAGCAACTTCAACATTTGGCATACTTGCATCATATTGAGTAAAGCAAACATAATTTAAATTTAATGCCTCATTTTCACGAGTAAAGCCATCAAAATTTTCATCAACTAAAGTTCTTGTTATTTCTCTTGCTCTATCAGGGCGGAAATTAAATAATATAAAGCTATCGTCTTTAGAGATTTTACCTTCTGGAGTTACTATAAATGGAACGATAAATTCATCAGTAGTTTCTTTAGTGTATAAATCTTCTATATACAAAACAGGATCTGTATGAATTTCACCTTTTCCTAATACCATATTATTATAAGCAACTTCAACTCTTTCCCAGCGATTATCTCTGTCCATTGCATAGAATCTACCGCTAACAGTAGCAAGTTTGCCAGTGCCGATTTCATCCATTTTAGCTAGTAATTCTTTAATGAATCCAGCGCCACTAGTTGGGCTAACATCTCTACCGTCCATAACAGCATGAACATAAACATTTTCTACTTCATATTTTTTGCATAATTCTAAAATAGCATAAACGTGTTCTGTGTGGCTATGAACGCCACCAGAAGAAAGTAAACCTAGGATATGAACAGCCTTATTTTTTTCTTTAGCAGATTTAACACAGTTTACTAAAACGTCATTTTCAAAGAACACTCCATCTTTGATTTCTTTTGAAATTCTTGTTAGTTCTTGATACACTATTCTACCAGCGCCCATATTTGTGTGGCCAACTTCGCTATTACCCATTTGACCATGAGGCAGACCAACATCAAGTCCACTAGCTCCAAGAGTAGTTGTAGGGTAAGAAGAGAAGATTTTGTCTAGTGTAGGAGTTTTTGCAAGGCTAATAGCATTGCCAGCACCACTTTCAGCTAAAGCATAGCCGTCCATAATACATAAAATTACTGGTTTTTTCATAAATGATATTCCTTTCGAATATTATACTTAATTGAATTGAATTGTATAAGTGTAAAATAAATAATTTTTAACATTCTTCTAATTTTTCGTGATTGCTTAGCAATCTTTGGGCGGTGCTTCTTCTCCAAAAGAAAAACTAGAATTTATATTAT
>CAYJGG010000060.1:0-10778 GCA_964369915.1 uncultured Oscillospiraceae bacterium
TGAAAATCGGTGTTTATTCTTTATTGGTATCTGCTTATAATCGGTGTTTATTTTTATTGATATATATAAATTTTAGGTATATAATATTTATATATAAAATTTTAGGAAAAGAGATTTACAATGAAAAAATTACTTAGTGTAGCCTTGCTACTATCGATTATTTTAACAGGATGTAAAAAAGAAGAAGAAATTAAATACACAGATTACTCCCCATATTCAAAAATAGTTAACGAATACGAATTAGAATATGGACAAATGGAAAAAGTTACTTCCGAACTAAGTGGCAGATATGATGCTATAGGGTTTGCTTATGCAAATTTAATTGATTTAGATAATAATGGAGTTTTAGAGCTTATTGTTATAAAAGGAGAGGAAACGCACGAAGTTGAAATATATACTTTAATTGATAATGAAATTGAATTTCAAGAATCATTTTTATTGCATGAGGTTTATGCTATCTCTTCAAATGAGAATAATGAAAAATATATTATTTTAAGCACAGAAGTAGGAGGCAAAATAGAAATTTATCGATTTAATACGGAATCATTAGAAGGACTTGCGACATTAAACGAATACCCAGTCACACTAGGGCAAGTGGGCACTTATGAAATAGATGGGTATGAAGTGAGTGAAGATGAATATAATGAAAAATTAAATTCCTACGGAGCCCCTGAAAATTATATAAAATTTAAGCTTGTTGGAATTACAAATGAAGAATATGATGAATTATTAAATATTATGCATAAAACAAAAACTACGCTATCTGATTATCCATATTAAAATAAAATAGCTGATACTATCTTTTTAGTAGTATCAGCTTTTTTTATTAAAAATTATTTTTCATAATTTTATAAACTGCTTTCTTGAGGTTTCTTTTGTTTTTTAGAAATTTTTGATGTGATTAAAGTGAATAAAACTAATATAGCTAAAGAAATAATTATTCCTAAAGGATTATCTTTTATATCGGTTGCAGTATAAGCGGCATAGCAGTAGATAGAAGTTCCAGGGAGCATACCAATAAAAGTTGCAATAGCGTAATGCGAATATTTTATAGAGGTAAGCCCTGGTGCATAGTTTACTAAATTAAAAGGAAATAAAGGGATTAAACGGATGTAAAACATATATAAAAGTCCGTTTTCTTCTATTTTATTATTAACCTTTTCAAAAACTGCGTTTCCACGAAATAATTTTAAAACAAAATCTTTTCCAAGGTATCTTGAAATTAAAAATGATAAAGTGCAGCCTATATTACTAGCGATAACAACATAGAGTATACCTTGCCAAAGCCCGAAAATAGGAGAGGCTAAAAGAGTTAGAGCAAAGCCGGGCACTAAAAACACAACTGCAACTATATACATTAATATAAATATAATAGGTGCATAAGCAGAGTTTTGAATGGATAGGATAGTATTAGAAAAAAACTCAGCGTTTAGATAGTTTTTTAAAGGCGATAAAAAGATTATTAGAAGAATTAGGATAAGTATTATTAAAGGCATAAATTTTTTAATTTTATTCATGCTGCCTCCGTTTCTTTAACATATTTAATTATAGAATAAGAGCGGATAATTCCAGTTAAAAATATCACCATTGTAAAGGCTAAAAGAATAACTCCTGCATAAATAGGAAAAAACATCATTAAAATAAATGTTATAAATGTTTCTGTTCTTTCGGCAAGCCCTGAATCATAGTGCATACTTTTTTTACCTTTATTTTTAAATAATGCACCTGCAATAGCAAAGGTTGAAAAATTAAATATTACAGATATTAAAAATAAAATATAAGAAAACGCAAATTCAGGCATTAAAAAGAAAAAACCAAGAATTATAGCCGATTCTACGATTCTATCAAAAATCATATCTAAAAAAGCACCAAGCGGACTTTGTTTATTAGTAATCCTTGCAACAGTTCCGTCTAAAACATCTAATATCCCTGAAACTAATAATAAGCTACCGGCTGCAAAAAATTGATTAAATCCAACTAAAATTCCAGCGCTAACGCCAGAAATAAGCGCAAGGCAGGTTATTTGATTTGGAGTAAGGCGAGTTTTCACAGCAGCTTTTCCAACTGCATCAAACCCTGGTTGAAATATTTTTCTATATCTTGAATCAATCATAGTTATAGTTAGTCCTTTCGTTTATAATATTTGATTTATCTATATAAAAGTCAATTATTATTTTAATATAAAATAAGAAAACTTATCGCTTTATATCAATAATCTTATTTAATAATTTCATCTGCCATTCTTTTGCATTATCTCGCCTAAAATTATTTGCAGCGGTTTTATAAATTTCGCTTTGAGTTGGATAAGGCAAAATTACAGAATTAAAACTTGAAACATTTAATTTTTCAGTTACAGCAAGGGCGGCAAACGCAATTAATTCGCCAGCCTTGTTCCCAACAATAGTTGCCCCTAAAACAATGCCTGTTTTATCTAAAATAAGTTTTAAAAATCCAACAGTGTCGTTTTCGGCTTTTGCCCTGTCGCTACTTTCAAGAGGAATATTATAAACTAAAATATCAGAATGTTTTTCTCTTGCCTCTTTTTCTAAAAGCCCCACATGAGAAACTTCTGGCTGAGTGTAAGTGCTCCAAGCTATATTGCAATATTCAACTTGCTTTGGCACTCCAAATAAAGCATTTTGCAAAATTATAGTGGCTTGATATCCAGCGGTATGCGTGAAATTATAAGGGCCAGTTGCATCGCCTGCGGCATATATATGCTTTATAGAAGTTTGCAATTTATCATTAACTTCTACCTGCCCATTTTTCTTTTGCTTTACTTTGATAGAATTTAAATTTAAATCATCAGTGTTTGGAACTCTTCCAAGAGAAATAAGCAGAGCATCACCTGAAACTATTTTAAAATCATCATCAGTTTTAATAGTTACAATAATTTCATCATTAACTTTTTCAAGTTTTTCAATAGTGGCACCAAGCTCAAAATTTATCCCATCTTCAGATAGTTTTTTTAGCATAATAGGACCAACTTCTGGCTCATCTTTATTAAATATAGTTTTATTTCTATCTATTATAAAAACTTCACTTCCTAAATTTAAAAATGCTTGCCCTATTTCAAGCCCAATAGGTCCTGCTCCAAAAACGATTAATTTTTTTGGCAGAGTTTTTATATTAAAAATATTATGATTTGTGTAATATTCGATACTTTCAATGCCATTAATATCAGGAATATTTGCCCTTGAGCCTGTTGCGATAACTATATTTTTTGCTTTATATAATTTATCGCCAGCTATAATCGTGTTTTGGTTATAAAAAGTAGCTTTTTCTCTTATAACAGTAACGCCAAGCCCTTCAAATCTTTCCTGGGAATCGTGAGGGGCAATGCTATTTATAACATCTTTTACATAGCCAGTAACCTTTTGAATATTAACGCCGTGAATTTCACCGATAACACCAAATTTATTAGCATTTTTAATAGTATGGGCGATATGTCCCACATGTAATAGGCTTTTTGAAGGGACACAGCCGTAGTTTAAGCAGTCGCCTCCCATTAAATCACTTTCAAATAAAATAACTTTAGCTCCAAGTGCACTGCCCCCAGAGGCAACAACTAGCCCAGCTGAACCTGCACCTAAAACTGCTATATCATAATCATATTTCATAAAAAACACCATCCTTTAAAAAGCAAACAAATTGTTTTAAAGATGATGGTGAGTTGTAAAGTGATGTTAAGATAAGTTATTATAAATACTGCTTTATATTTTTATACATTCATACTATCATAAATATAGTTTAAAATAAAGCTAATTATCGAGATTTAACAATTTATCAATAAAAAACGAAAATATATACAAAAAACACCTTATAAATTAGTGTAATTTATAAGGTGTTTTAATATTAATTTAATGCTTTTAGTAGTAAACGATATGCGTTTTCTTTTATAATATTTTCATCATAATTTTCAAAGCCTAAAAAAGTGGCTGTTATAAATCTTGATAAAGTTGATAAATTTGAAAATATAACCATTTCGACATATAAAATATCATTTGGAGCAGTGATTTTCTTTTCTGTGATTCCTTGAGTAATAATATGAGTTATTATATCTCTTAAATCACTAGAAAAAGAAAGCTCGGTTTGCTTAAATAGTTTTGCTATATCATAAAAATTTCCAGCTGTGCAAATTAAATTTAAAATTGAAAGACTGCTTTGGCTTTTAATATCCGCAATTAATAAATCATAAAAAGCAAAAACCTTATCACGAAACTCAAGATTTTGCTTAACGACTTCATGTAGCTCTATAAATCCATCAGAGAATTTTTTTATTATAGTTGAATTTAAAATTTCGTCTTTGCTTTTAAAATGGTCGTATATACTGCCTTTACCAATTCCAGCAAAATCTGCAATTTCCTGAACTGTGATTTTATTTAAATCTTTACCAGAATTTAAAAGGCGAATAGTTGCATTAATAATATCTAATTGTTTGTTAGAAAAATTCATAAACACACTTCCTTTTTAATTATTCAACTTCAAAGTCTACATCGATTTTATTTAGTTCTCTTCTATGAAGAATATCATATAAAACAGGAACTAAAAACAGAGTTAGAACAGTTGCATAAGAAAGACCGCCAATAGTTACAATAGCCATACCCTGACTCATTTGAGCACCCATACCAACGCCTAGCGCCATTGTACTCATAGCTAAAATCGTTGTTAAAGCTGTCATTAATATGGGGCGAATTCTATCTCTACCAGCTTTAACTAAAGCCTCGTGTTTTGATAATCCTTCTTCTAGGCGTAATTGATTAACATAATCAACAAACACGATACCATTATTAACAACAACACCAGAAAGAACTAAGAAACCGATTAATGAAGTTATTGATAATTCCATTGAAAGTATTTGCAGAGCAAGTAAACCGCCTGTAAACGCTAAAGGAATAGTGAATAGAATAATAAATGGAGATAGTAAACTTTGGAACTGAGCCACCATAATTAGATAGATAAATATAATAGCTAGTCCAATCATCATCACCATATCTGTAATAGTTGAGGTGATTGTTTCATTTTCACCAGTAACTTCGATAGAGTAGCCAGCTGGTGGAGTGAATGTGTTAAACGCTTCTTCTAAATCTCTTGAAACAAGCCCGACGTTATATCCATCAGCAATAGTAACTGCCACTGTTTGTGTACGAGATTGATTATCACGATTTATATTTTGAGAAGTTGTGCCCATATAGATATTAGCAATATCTTTTAATAATATATCAATATCATCTTCATCTTCTTCTTCGCTAGGCTCTGTTGCCATAACGATATTTGATAAATCTGTTATATCATAGCTTGTGTAAGGCACTAAAATAGTGTCTAATTCTTTTCCTTCAAGAGTTAGTGTAGTTGCGATAGTTTCTTCTGTTAATTCTTCGCTAATTTTTTGGAAAACTTGGGCAACTGTTAATCCGTGTTCCATAGCAGAAGATTTATTAACTTCTATTTTAACTTCATCATTTAATTCGCTAGAACCATCATAAACTTCGCCAACACCCTCAACGTCTTTTAAAATATTTCCAAGTGCAGTTGCTGTTTCTTGAAGAGTGTTTAAATCATTTCCTTTAATAACATAAGATACACCACTACCACTCAATGCTGAAATATCCATACTGCTTGATGTGATAGATAAATTATCCGCATAATCTGTTGTTAAAGATTTAATTTCTTCTGTTATATCAACGTTTGTTCTGCCAGAATCCGGAGTTACAGTTATATAGTAATTAATAGTATCTTCGCCGCCGCCTCCCATTAGCATATTACCGCCGCTACTCATTGAAAGACCAACAGTTTCAATTCCTTCAATCCCTTCAACTCTTTTTGCTATATCTTCACCCGCTTGTATAACTAAATCTTTTGGAGTTTCTTCTAAAGTTAAAGTCATTTGCATTTCAGTTGAATCCATTTCAGGGATAAATACTAAAGGCATACTCATTGTGTTAAAGATAGATAAGCCTAAAAGGGAGATAGTAAATAGGATAACTATCCAGCGATGTTTTAAATTAAATCTAAGTGATTTTTCATAAAAAGCAGTGAATTTATCAAATAATTTATGTTCTTTTTGTTTTGAAGAAGTTAGCATAGTTGATGCCATTGCAGGAACAATAGTTAAAGCAACTAAAAGAGATGCAAATAAAGAATATGCAATAGTTAGTCCCATATCAGTGAATAATTGCCTTGAAATACCTTCAACGAATACAATAGGCACAAATACAGAAACAGTAGTTAGCGTTGAGGAGAATATAGCCCCACCAACTTGGCTAGCGCCTATAACTGCAGCTTTCACTTTTGAGTAGCCTTCGTTTCTTAAACGATATATATTTTCAATAACAACAACCGAGTTATCAACAAGCATACCAACGCCTAAGGCAAGGCCTGATAAAGAAATGATATTTAATGTAACGCCTGAAAAATACATTAAAACAATACTAAATAATAAACTTATTGGAATAGAAAAAGCGATAATTAAAGTTGGTTTTAAGTCTTTTAAGAATAGTAAAAGAACAAAGAATGCAATAATACCACCATACAATAGATTATTCATAACGCTATCTATTATAATTCCAATATAAACGCCTTGGTCCATCAATGTTGTAACACGAACGTCTGGATTTTCTTCTTCTAATTTTTCAACAGCCTCATTAATACTAGAAGTAACTTCAGTAGTAGAGGCAACGCTTGATTTTTGAATAGACAGCATTACACCAGCGTTTCCATTAATTCTTGTGTAGCTTTCGTCTTGATTATCTTTAATAGAAATAGTGGCAACATCGCCAAGATAAACAGGCTCAACTCCATCTAGCCCCATATCAATAAGTAGTAAACTTTCTAATTGCTCAATAGACGTGAATTCATCACCAATTTTAACGCTGATTTTTTCATCTTCATCATTAATATAGCCAGCTGGCATAGAAAAGTTTTGCGCTGTTAAAATTCCAGCTAGGGTTTGCTGTGTAACTAAGCCATCGATATTAGCAGATTTTAAAGCGTTATCTCTTTCAGTTTCAAAAGAATTTAAAGCCGCTTCAATTTCAGCCTCGGCAGAAGTTAATTGCGCTTCAACTAAAGTTAATTCATTAACAACCTGCATTTGAGCAAGCTCTAAATCAGCATAAGTATCTTGCAATGTTTTTATTGTTGACTCCATTTGTGCAGCTAAGAAATTTGCCTGAACTAAATCTTTATCTATTTGAGTGATTAAATCGGTTATAGATGAAGAAGTTGCAGTTGCTGTATCAACGCCCATGGCTGTTAATTGAGTGTTTATATCAGCAACAGCTTTTTTAAGTTCAGTTATTGTCCCGTTAATAATTAGCTTTGCTTCTCCAACAGTTGTTTCATTAGTTACTAAACCTGAAGTGATTAAGTCTTGCATAGCATCTGCCAAAATAGAATTAATAGCACCAACTTCAGCTAGAGTATTTGTGTCAGTGATGCCAATACCAACGCTGTTAAGTGATGCAAATAATATTAAAGCGTCTTCCATTGCAGGAATTTGAACATCTTCAAGGTCAACTCTTGTATCAATCAGTTCAAGCTGTACTTCAAGAAGGCCTTTTTCAAGTTCTAATTCGCCAGCTTCTGAAGTAATAGCGTGCAGTTCGGCAATACCGCTATCTAATTCAGCTTTTCCATCGGCTAAATCTTGGAACGCATTATTTTTTTCTGTATCAAGTTCTGCAAGCCCGTCTTTTAATTCATTTTGCCCATCTATAATTTCATATTTTGCATCTAGTAATTCTTCATCAAGTGCACCTAGAATATTATCGTTTATTTCATCAATTTTGCTTTGTACTAATTGAATTTCAACATAATCTTCAACAGCACCCTCTACATCAACAGTTGCAACGCCTGCTATTCTTTCAAGGTATGGCTGAAATTCATCTTCAACATATGCCGTTAACTCTTTAACGTCCATTCCCTCAACGTCGATGCTTAGCATTTGAATAGGAAGCATATCAGGATTCATTTTAATAATCATAGGTGGCTGAACCATATCATCAAAATATCCAGAAACTGCCTGAATATTATTATTCAAATCAATCATAACAGAATCCATATTTATGCTTTCTGAGAATTCTAATATAACAGTTGAAGCGTTTTCACTAGAGGTACTTGTTATGTTTTCAAGCCCTGAAATAGTGGCAACAGATTGTTCAATAGGCTGAGTTACTGCAACTTCAACTCTTTCAGGAGATGCACCTGGATATGCTGTTACTATAACAACATAAGGAAGGCTAATAGTTGGAAGTAAATCTGTGCTAAGGCCTAAAAAGGACACAACACCCAATACTAAAACTAAAATTACACTCACTAAAACGGTTAATGGCTTTTTAACTGAATACTTAATCATTTTTAAAAATTTCCTTTAATTTAACATAAACTTAAGATTTCCGACCGAGCGGTCGGTGTAGGTTATAATAAAACTACAACATAACTTGTTGTAGTATACTGTATTAAGTATATAGTGCAATAAGATATTTGTCAAGAAGTAAATTTAAAATTATTAAAATAAATATTGATTTTTTAAATTAAAAGTAGTAAAATGATTAGGTAACTAATGATTAGGTGTCTAACTATTAGTTTCCTAAATAATATAATGCATATAAATTATCAAAATGCAAAGAGTAATATAAAGAGAAATTAAAAAAGAAAAGTTTGAAAATAAATTTTAAAACTCATAGTTTTGTGACTTTTGCTATGAAACTGGCAAAAGTTTGAAAGTTTACTAAATTATATGGCAAAACGCACAACTTTAAAAGAAAGGAACATTTATAAAAAATGGAAGATAATCAAAAATACGAAGCCAGATATAAGCAAATGATAGAAACACCTATTGCAAAACTAATTCCAACTATTGCAATCCCAACTATTATTAGTATGCTTATTTCTTCAATTTATAATATGGCAGACACATATTTCGTTGGGCAATTAGGAAGAAGTGCCTCTGGGGCTGTTAGCATTATATTTTCTCTTATGGCATTAATTCAAACTATCGGCTTTACAATGGGTGTAGGTAGTGGTAATTATATTTCAAGAGCGCTTGGGAGAAAAGATAGAGATGCTGCGGAAAAAACGCTGTCTACTGGATTTTTTACAACGATAATACTTGGTGTGTGTATTTCAACACTCGGACTATTAAATTTAGAATCGCTAGTATATTTTTTAGGCGCAACAGACACAATAGCACCGTATGCGATGGATTATGCAAGATATATATTATTTGCAACTCCATTTATGATGGCAAGCTTTGTTATGAACAACGTTTTAAGGGCGCAAGGTAACGCTTTTTATTCAATGATAGGGCTTACAACAGGTGGTATATTAAATATAATTTTAGATCCTATTTTTATTTTTGGATTTGGACCTATTCCTGCACTTGGAATATCAGGGGCAGCTATTGCAACAGGATTAAGTCAGTTTGTTTCCTTTTGTATTTTATTATATCAATGCAATGTAAGGGGCAATACTATCACTATTGAATTTAAAAAATTCACTCCTAAAATGGAAATATATTCTCAAATTGCAAGAGGTGGTGCGCCAACGTTTGGGCGTCAAGGCTTAGCTAGTATTTCTTCGATTTTATTAAACACTATTGCTAATCCTTATGGAGATGTTGTTATAGCATCTGCTGGAATAGTAAATAGGATTATGATGTTTATATATTCTGCTGTTATGGGCTACGGACAAGGCTTTCAGCCAGTTGCAGGGTTTAACTTTGGGGCAAAAAGATATGATAGGGTGCTTGAGGCATTTTGGTTTTCGGTTAAGGTTTCAATGGCTATACTAACATTTTTAGGGGTGCTTGTATTTTTTAATGCCGAAACGCTAATCGGATTTTTTAGAGCAGGCGATGCCGAAGTTATTGAGTTTGCATCATTTATGCTAACAGTAAACTGCCTAACTCTACCTTTACAAGCATGGGTTATCGTATCAAATCAACTTTCACAATCTATTGGTTATGCATTCCGTGCAACGATTATAGCAATTTCAAAACAAGGACTGTGCTATATCCCACTACTTTTAACACTGCCAGCGATATTTGGAGCAAGAGGAATACAAATAGTTTCTCCAATAACCGATATAGGAACAGCAATTATAGCAACATTAGTTATAAGAACTATTTTAAAAGATTTAAAAAAGCTTAAAAATGAAATGCCAGAATTTCAAGAGAAAGAAAAGGAGGCATAATTATGGAGTTTTTAACAAGTGAAAAACTATACGGAAGTTTTTACAGACTGTATGGCAGTTTAAAAAATAAATCAAACAATATTAATATCACTATTTCTCCAGGACAATTAAGATTTTTAGCGACTGTGAATGAATATAATTCAGTTAGCCAAAAAACTCTGCAAGAAGAATTTTGCGTTAAAGCCTCGTCTATAAGCGCTGTAACTACAAAATTAGAGGCCGAAGGTTTTTTAATAAGGGATAGAGATGAAAAAGATAAAAGAAATTTAATCGTTACAATAACAAAAAAAGGTAAAGAATTAGTTGAAAATAATTATAATATTCAAAAACAACTTTCAAAAGAATTTTTTGATGTATTATCTAATGAAGAGCAAGAAGAATTATTAAAATTATTAAGAAAACTAAATGAAAATCATAAATAATATTATAAAAAGACACTATCTTATAAGGGGATACCTATAAAGAACAAATACCGATTTTCATAAGGAAATCGGTATTTTAGCGTACAAAATAAGAGTGGGATATATGCTAATTGATTGCAATCAATTAGCGAACTGGTGCTTTTTATGAAAAAGCAAAGCTGA
>CAYJGG010000061.1:0-10732 GCA_964369915.1 uncultured Oscillospiraceae bacterium
CGATACTTAATGCACGCAAAGAAAACTTCGATTTATATTCTCAAAGAGAATATAACTAATCTTTACATTACTGTAGTTTTCTGTGTTTACTTTATTAAGTAAACTGCGTGCGATACTTAATGCACGCAAAGAAAACTTCGATTTATATTCTCAAAGAGAATATAAATAATATACTATATATACAGCTTATTAAACTTAGAAGTAAAACGGGGCTAGAAAATGTGTTTATAAAATTTTGCATATCATCTTCTTTATTAATAAATTCTTTAAAAGAAAAAGATGATTTTATCGGCTTTAAAGAGTAAAACGATGAAACTCCTAAAATTAGCACAACAAAATTAATAAAAACTAAAGCAAACGTTGAAGAAACTCCAAAATGAAATTGACTTATATATAGCATTAAAAATGAGTAAGAATTATTAATTAAATGTGCACCTATACTCACTAAAATATTATTTGTTTTTAAATATAAATAGCTTAATATAATTGAAGATAAAAATGCAGGAAAGATTTGCTCAATATTTAAATGCATTAATGAAAAAAATAATGAAGAAATTATTATAGAAGAAAGTTTTCCGTATTTTGATAATATTCCTAGTAAATACATTCTAATAAATAATTCTTCAAATATGCTAGGCAAAACTGCAATAGTAATATAATAAATAATAAAAGTGAGAAAGTTAGGAATATTTAATAAAGTTTGCTCTTTTATAGGAGTGTTTGAAAAATAGCTAAAAATATACAAACCTATTTGATTAATTAAACTTATTAGTAAAAATAAAATTTGAGAAAAGAATATATAAGAAAGAATTTTCTTTGTTTTCACTTTTTTAAAAACCACAGGAGTGAATTTAATTAATCTTTCTATTGCAATTATCGGTAATATACAGGATAAAACAAGAGTAAGCCCTGTTATTAAAAGAGTTATCAATGTATTATTATTTTCATTAAGATAATTTAAAGGTATGGGTAGATAATTTCTTATAATTAAAAAAATAAATATAGAAAAACCTATAATATTATATGTATATTTCGAATTTGATTTCATATATCTCCTATTTAAAATGTATTTAATTATATTTTACATTTTATATTGATAAAATACAATAAAAATTTAATTAATATAATATTAAAAATAAAAAAACTTAGCAAAATGCTAAGTTTTTTATTTTAGTATATTTTAGTTTAGGTATGCTTCTGGCATAACTGCGCCATCTGTGTTATTAATCATTGCCATATGAGCTTCTTGAACAGCTAATGTGTGTCCAATATATGATGCTAGATAGTTTGCACCTAAAGATTCAACATATAAATCATACATTCCATCGCCTAGCATTTGATCAGCTACATATTTAATGTTTTCAGTTGATAAATCTAAATCGCCTGATTCCATTATAGCTTGGTAAACTAGCATAGCAGCCGCTTGCTCTTCAAAAGATTCTTTATTTGATTCAATAAAAGCTTCAAGGCTTTCTGCGCCAGTGCCATATAATAAATATGTTTCAACGTCCATACCGTATTGCATAGCAGTAGAAGTTAAGCTATCAATAGTTGAATCTTCTGCAAATTGCACTAAATCTGCTGGTAAATCGCTTATTTCAGCAGCAATTAAAAATTCATTAACATAAGTTGATTGCTTATCAAATATAATGCTTTCTACAATTGCATCTTCTAATTCTTGTGCAGATTCAAATTGACCAGCATAATATTCTTGAACGAATTCATCATTAAATTCTGGTGTGATTGTTGTGTAGCCGTGATTAATAGTGATATTAAATACAGCGTCTTGTCCTGCTAAATCAGCAGAACCATAGTCATCTGGGAAAGTTACATTGATATCAAAGTTTTCGCCAACATTATGGCCAACAATAGCTTCTTCAAATCCAGGAATAAAATCACCTGCACCTATAGTTAAATCACTTGTACCAGCTCCGCCTTCAAATTCAACGCCATCAATTGAGCCAACAAAACTCACATTATAAGTTTCGCCTTCAGCTGCAACAACACTTGTATCAGTGTTTGCTTCTGTTGTTGGTGCTTGAGCCATAATAGAATCAATTTGCACTTGAATTTCATCTTCTGTTGCAGTTAGAGTATCTTCTGGTAATTTTTCTGATTTATAATCAGGCATTGTTACATAATCAGTAGCAGTTACACCATTGAAATATCCTTCTTCTGTAAAATATGAATTATAATCTAACATTTCATAAGTTGCTTCTTCTGTAGTAGTAGTTTCTTCTGTAGTAGTTTCTTCTTCAGTTGTAGCTTCCTCGCTTGAACAAGCTGTAAGAGAAGCAATTAATAAAGATGATGTTAGCATTAAAGCTAATAATTTTTTTAGTTTCATCTTTTCCTCCATAAATTTTGTTTTAATTTTTAAAATACTAGTATATTGTACATTATTATCTTGTAAATAACAAGTTATTTTTGTTCCCTGACATATTTTTGTTTTATCATCATCACAAATACATCATAACTTTTTAAAAATGCTCGCCGTCTTCGTAGTAGCTTTCTTTTGAAAATAAAGAAAAACTAACTTGAGTAAACTCAAATCCTAAATTTTTTAGTTCGTTATGAAGACAAGTGGCAACTAAGTCTTGAATAGGTTGCTCTCTATAAAACCAATGAACAGCAACAACAGCTTGATTTAATTCTTCACCTTCATGTGAATAAAACTTTGAAGGAATACTATCATATAAAAACCAGTCAGCCGGACAATCAACTATCTCTGCTAATTTTTCGCTTGTGTTTTTTGCTAAAGTTTTCACTTGGCTTTCATCTAAGCCTTTAATCATAATTTGTGGCATATTAAAACCTTTCTTTATTAATATTAGAATGTTTGCGGAAGTATTTTATATATGGATTCAGCTTTTATGTGAAGTCCATCGTAAAAATCTGCATTAGTTAAATTTAGTTTATGTGGATTATATGAGCCGTATAATGGAATATTATTTTCGCTAGCAAAAGTGGTTATATATTCTTCAGTTAAAAACCAGCTTTCATAACCTGCGTCTTTTTGCTCATACGCATAATCGTAAACAATAGGATGATAAGGCGGAATAAAGAAAACTATTTCCACATCATTATCTTCAAGATGCTCAATAAACTTTTCAAAAATTTCAATTTCTTCTTCGCCTAGATGCTCATAAAGGGAAATATCCATTTGATTATGAATTAAAACTAAAGCATTATGATCAATAGTTTCTTGGCTAGACTCTCTAAAAGCAACATCATAAACAATAGATCCATCAGGTGCTTTTATAACAACATCACTTTTTAAAACATCTTCCTCTAAAACAATTTCAGGGGGAGTTTCTAAATCAGCGCCATTGTAATAATAATCTACACTACTTTGAAAGTAAGCTGGATCTAAAAGTGCTTGATATTTTTCGTTAGGATCAATTTCTTCATACCACTCATTATCAACCCCTAGAACTTCTCCTATAAACTCATAATACAATTCTTTATCACTTCTTCTATCAAAAGCATCTTCACTAGGGTTAAATAGCCAAGGATCTATGGATAAAATCATAGTTTCTGGAATTTTATCTTCTTTATAGAATATATAATAGCTAGTGAAAAAATCAAAATAATCACCGCCAACATTTGCAGCATTATAAAATGTTTTTGTTTCTGATATTTCTGAATTAACCATCATTGAACGGCTACTACCATTAATTAAAATTTGTGGAGTGTATGGTACGTTTTTTGCATAAACTTCATTTAAAAGTCTGCCGTCTAATTGCTCGTATTTATCAATATAATAACCATCTAGCATATATTCGCTAGCTAGTCTTTCAAATCCAACTCCGAAAAACAAGCCGGATGGATCTACATTATAAGAAACATACACCATAAAAGCTAAAATTGGAACAAGAAGGATGGATTTTAAAAATAATTTAATCATATAGTAAACATCCTTTCTTTAAAATTGGAAATAGATAAACTGGCTTTGCCCAAAATATCCAAAGAATAAAATTAGAAGTAGTATTGCATAATAGAAAATCCATCTAAAAACAAAATGAGATGAATTTATTTTTTCTAAAAGATTTCCTTTACCCTCAAATGCTTCAATGAATAATAAAAATATAATACAAAGGAATATAACACCGCCATGATTTTGATAAAAACCAATACTTTCAAATACGCTAGTGTAGTAACTAGGATCAAACCATAAAGAAAAATCAGCAAGGATATTATTTAATATATAAAATGCATCAGATAAAGTATTTGCTCTAAAGAATATCCAAGTGGTGTCTATTAAAATAAAAGTGAAAATTATTTTTATAAACGAAACAATAAAATTATCTTTTTTCTTTTCTTTATTTTTATATAAAATATCATCTTTAATTTTTGATAAAGCGTTTAATATTCCATTTAAAAGCCCCCAAACAACGAAGGTGAGTGCTGCACCATGCCATAAACCACTAACTAAAAACGTTAAAAGTAAATTTATATAAGTGCGAGTTTTGCCTTTTCTTGAGCCGCCAAGAGGAATATAAACATAATCCATAAACCATGATGATAATGAAATATGCCATCTTTTCCAAAATTCAGGAATTGATTTTGAAAAATAAGGATGATTAAAGTTTCGCATTAATTTATAGCCTAAAATATTTGCAGCACCAATAGCTATATCAGAGTATCCAGAGAAATCTCCATAGATTTGAAAAGCAAATAGAACTGTTGTTATAAATAAACTAAGGCCAGAATAATCAGTTGGAGAATTATAAACACTGTTTATAATTTGAGCGGCAGAATCGGCAATAACTAGCTTTTTGAAAAATCCAAATGCCATTAAAACTAAACCATCTGTAACTCTTTTATATTCAAATTTATTTGTTTTGTGAAATTGTGGTAACAAGTTTGTGCTTCTTTCGATAGGTCCTGCTACAAGCTGTGGAAAAAAGCTAACGAATAAAGCATATGTTAAAAAGTTTTTTTCTGGCTTTATTTTTTTTCTATATACATCTATAGAATAGCCAAGTGATTGGAATGTGTAAAAAGATATGCCAACAACTAGTAGTAAATTAGTGTTTTCTTTTAATTGGATATTTTCAAAAACATTAGTTATACTTTCAACAAAGAAATTAAAATATTTAAAATAAAATAAAATAATTAAATTTAAAATTATATTAACACTTAAAAATATTTTTCTTTTTAGGATATCTTCTGTTTTATCAATTACTAAAGCACACAGATAAGTGCTCACAGTTGAAAAAAGAATTAGTAGTGCATATACAGGCTCCCAAAACATATAAAAATAATAGCTTGAAATTAATAGCCATATATTTTTTAGTTTTTTTGGAACTATAAAATAAAAAAGCACTACTATTGGGAAAAATATTAAAAAATCAACAGAGTTAAAAAGCATTATAGAAGAATTTCCTTTCCTAGCTTTATAATATTATTTTTTATCGCTGTTTTCATTAGAACTTTCTAATTTGCGAATTCTCTTTTCTAATAAAGCTATTGTTTGGGCAAGTTTTTTGATTTTTTTTGAAAATCCTGAAATTATAGCCGAAACTGAGAGGAGAATTAATAAGATAAAAATAATTTGAGTTAAAAATATAAAGTTTACAGGATCTACAACGCCTGAGATATCACCTAGCACATAAACTATATATGGAAAAAAAGCAAAAAACACCATAACAAGGCTAAAAACAAGCCATATTATCGCATATTTCACTTCTAATTTTTCTTTTTTTATAAGATATATTATCATTACAAGTAATGTTAAAGCACCAACTATTAATAAAACTTGCAACATGTTTTCAAGTATAAAATTAATCATATTTATGATAATTCCTTTCTTTGAGTTTTTATTACTACTCATAAACTAGCCAATAAGTATTGCTAGCGAAGAATAAAGCCAATTATCCCCTTTTTTTTGAAAATGAAATACGATGAATAACTAAAGAAAGGCATACTTTAATCATATAATAAGCACTTTTAAAACTTCTAATAGAAGAAACACCGCCTTGACGCTCTTCCATTTCAACAGCCACTTCTTTTATCGTGAAATTATTCATTAAGCATTCCATAATAGCTTCTGGCTCTGGATAATCATCTGCATAATTTTTAGCAAAAAATTCAATTAGGTTTCTGTCACAAGCACGAAATCCGCTAGTTACATCACGTACTTTTTTTCCTGTTAAAACAAAAATTAAAGTGGAGATGATATTTATTCCAAATCTTCTTAAAAATGAAGTTTGAAATCCTTCTTTTTTTATAAATCGTGAGCCGATAGACATATTGCATAGCCCGTCTTTTATCGGTTGACAAACAGTATTTAAGTATTCGGCTGGATGCTGGCCATCGCCGTCCATTTGAACTGCTATATCATAATTATTTTCTTTTGCATATAAGTAGCCTGCTTGCACACCGCCACCAATTCCAAGATTGATAGGGTTGTTTATATAATTTAAATTTTCTTTTTCTAAAATAGAAAGGGTAGAGTCGGTTGATGAATCATTAACGATTAAATAATCAACGTCTTGTGCCTTTTCACTTAATGTATTTATAAAAGATAAAATACTTTCTTCTTCGTTATAACATGGAATAATAACTAAAGTTTTCAAAAGTTTATCCTCCTTATTTTTAAAAAATAAAATCAATTAATTGATTTAAAACTTTGTTTCTTTGATGATTTTCTAAATGATATGTTAAAGCGTTTTTAGAAAGAAGATCTCTGTCTTCTTGTGATAGGTTATATAGCTTTATTATATTTTCAGCCAAATGAATTTCATCATCAGCAGCTGCACAAAATCCGCAATTAGCTTTAGTAATAACTTTACTGCCTTCGCCGTCCATACTCGTTAAAATAGGACGTTTTGCTGCAAGATAGCTAGTTATTTTAGCTGGAATAGTGAGCCCTATATCATCACTTTTCCTTAAAGAGGCAAATAAGGCATCGGCTAAAGTGTGGTATATTGGCATATCATCAACAGGTTTTGAGCCGAAAAAATCAAAATATTCGCTCACATCTTCAGCTTTTACTAAGTTTTCAATATCATTTTTGCTCATCCCATCACCCACAATTATACATTTAATATCGGTGATGCTTTTGTTTTTTATAATTTTAATTGCACGAATTAAAACTTCTAAATTTTGTGCAGGTGAAATATTGCCTGCATAAACTATTTTAAAATAATTTTTATATTTTTCTGATAATTCCTTATTAAAAATCTCAGTTTCGTATAATTCCTCGCAGTATTGAGGGATAGTTGCAATTTTATCGCTAGTTTTATTAGTCACTTTTTTTAAAACATCGTTTAAAGAAGGGCTCATTGCAATTAATTTATCACTTTTTTTATAATGCCAATCACTAGTGATTTTTAGTAAATTTCTTAAAAATTTATTTTGGATAGGCAAAACAGAATATAAATTTTCAGGCCATAAGTCTAATACATAGCTAGTTAGTGGAACTTTTTTTAATTTTGAATAAATAATAGCTGGAAATATCATATAAACAGGGCTTGTTTCATAGCAAAACACTGCATCATATTTTTTATTTAATAAAGACAAAATTTTAAATGAAGCGAAAAAAGGAAAAGAGATGTAATTTAAAAATATTCTTAAACTAGAGTTTCCTTTTCTTGTGATTTCCCATGCTCTATAAACATTAACGCCAGCATAATTCTGCTTTAAATTTTTAAAAAAACCATAGCCTTCTGGGATAATTCCATTAGGATAATTAGGAATTCCACAAACAACATCAACTTCGATATCATTTTCATAAAATCCCTGTGCAATATCGCTAATTCTAAAATTTTCAGGCCAGAAATGCTGGCTTATAATTAAAATTCTTTTTTTCAAAATAAATTCCTAATCTTCTATTTCTTTTCTCCACACAAATTCATTTACGATTTTGTAGTAGCTTTGAATTATTTTAACAACTTTTATTGAAACATTAGTGTCAACATAGTCTGGTGCTAGCACATAAGGTTCATCGTTTTGTTTCATTGCGTGGCTCATTTCGATAGCTTCAAGCACTTGTCTTGCTGTTGTGCCACCGATAATAACACTGCCTTTATCTAAAACTTCAGGGCGTTCTGTTGAATTTCTTAAAGAAACGCCTGCAAAATCTAATATCGCGCTTTCTTCTGGAAGAGTGCCGCTATCTGAAAGAACGCAGTATGCATTTTTTTGCAGTTTATTATAATCAAAAAATCCAAAAGGTGGAAGAGGTTTGATATTTTCATGGAAAATAAAGCCCTTTTCTTCCACTTTCTTTTTACTTCTTGGGTGCATTGAATAAACAACTGGCATATTATAAGTTTTTGCAATTTCATTTAATGCATTCATTAAAGAGTAAAAGCGTTTTTCATTATCTAAATTTTCTTCTCTATGAAGAGAAACGATAAAATACTTGCCTTTTTCTAAATCTAGTGTTTTTAAAACTTTTGAAGCGTTAATCTCTTTTTCAAATCTTGTTAAAACTTCTTGCATAGGGCTACCAGTAACAAAAATTCTTTCTTTTGCAATGCCCTCGCTTATTAAATATCTTCTTGAATGCTCAGTGTAAGGAAGATTAACATCAGAAGTGTGGTCTACTATTCTTCTGTTGATTTCTTCAGGAAGATTTTGGTCAAAACATCTGTTGCCAGCTTCCATATGAAATACTGGAATTTTTAATCTTTTTGCAGAAATTGCAGCAAGACAGCTGTTTGTATCTCCTAAAACTAATAGAGCATCTGGCTTTTCTTTAGCTAAAACCTCGTAAGATTTTGCTAAAATATTGCCCATACTTTCACCTAAATGCTCGCCAACACAGCTTAAAAAATAATCAGGTTGACGTAATTGTAATTCTTCAAAGAATATTTCATTTAATGTGTAGTCATAGTTTTGTCCTGTGTGCACTAAAATATGATTAAAATATTTATCGCACGCCTTTATAACTTCGCACAGCCTTATAATTTCAGGGCGAGTGCCTACAATTGTCATAACTTTTAATTTATTCATAAATAGGACTATTCCTTCCTTGAGTTTGAAAATTAATTTTCGTATTGATTTTGTGATATAAAACTTTAAAATTTTAAAAATTATTATAGTATTAAACTTCTAAATAATAAGTATCTGGTTTTTCAGGATTGAAAATTTCGCTCGACCAAAATAGACAAATCATATCATCATCGCCAACGTTTGTTATTAAATGAGTGTAGCCGACTGGGATATCAACAACTGTTGGCGTTTCGCTATTTACAGGATAAGAAATAACTTCATCACTTAAAATATTTCTAAAACGAATTTCGGCACTGCCTTTAATAACAAAGAATTTTTCAACTTTTGTGTTATGCCAGTGATTTCCTCTTGTTATTCCAGGTTTTGTTGTGCTAATAAATATTTGCCCTAGATTTTCAGATTTTATAAATTCACTTAGCCAGCCACGATTGTCCGTATTTTTAACTAATGGATAGCTAAATCCATCACTAGGTAAAAAACTTAAAAATGTTCCGTATAATCTTCTCATTAATAAGCTATCTAAACTAGGCATTACTAAATCTTTACGGCTTTGATTGAATTTTGAAATTGCTTTATATAAATTTCCAAGTGTAATTTTATGAAGGGTATCAATTTCATAAAATCCTGTTTGATAATCAGTTTCATTTTCTAATATAAAAAGGAATTTTTCGATAATATCATCGATATAACATAGAGTTAATTCATAGTTTTCATCAGAAATACTAACTTCTAAATTATTTACAATATTGTGCATAAAAGTTGCCACAACTGTATTGTAATTAGGTTTAGACCATTTACCAAAAACTCCGTATAATCTAAAGATTATAGCCTTGTTCTCTTCGTTTTCTAAAAATAAATCTTCGCCTTGTTTTTTGCTTTTTCCATAATCATTTTCTAACTGCGCTTGAATAGAAGAAGAAATAATTATAGGCGATTTATTATTATATTTTTTTAAAGTGTCAATTAGAGTTTTTGAAAAATCAGTGTTGCCTTCGTAAAATTCTTTTGTATCTTTTGGGCGATTAATTCCAGCTAAATGAAAAACAAAATCAGCATCTTTACAATAATTATCTAAATCTTCATTTGTTGAGTGTCTATCGTATAAATATAAATTATTATATCCATTTTGAATTAAATTAGCAGTTAGATTTTTTCCAATAAATCCGTTTGAGCCAGTTATTAATATTTTTTTATCCTTCAAGGCTATCAAGCTCCTCTTTTATATAATCAGTAGTTTTCATTTTTTCTATTGTTTCTTTTATTGTTAGCCTTTTTGTGTTATGGCTGGTGTATGATTCTAATACTTTTTCATTTTCATTGCCTTCGATAAAGTATTTATCATAGTTTAAATCTCTATTATCAGCTGGCACTCTATAATATTCGCCTAAATCAATAGCTTTCATAGCCTCTTCTTCTGTTAATAAAGTTTCATATAATTTTTCGCCATGTCTTGGACCGATAACTTTAGTTTGTGTAATCCCAAAAAGCTCTTGAGTTGCAAGTGCTAAATCTTTTATAGTGCAAGCTGGAGCTTTTTGAACAAATAAATCGCCAGCCTTACCGTTTGTAAAAGCAAAAGTCACTAAATCAACAGCCTCATCTAAATTCATTAAAAATCTAGTCATTTCAGGGTTTGTTATAGTTAAAGGTTTTCCAATTCTTATTTGCTCGCGGAATAATGGAATAACACTTCCACGTGAACACATAACATTGCCATATCTTGTGCAGCAAATCATTGTTTTATTTTCATCAACAGTTCTCGCTTTTG
>CAYJGG010000062.1:0-10546 GCA_964369915.1 uncultured Oscillospiraceae bacterium
TACTTTATATATTTTGAACACGTTTTATAATAATTAAATAGGCTATCTATCTTCGTTAAAGGCTTTTATAAGGCATAAAGCTTTTATAAGGCATAAAGCATTAATGCAAGCCTTTGCCTTGAAATAAAACATATTTAATCATTATAAAATCTTCGAGATAAAACACATAAATTTCTTTTATATTAAGGAAGACAATCGAGTAATACTTTACGTATTGCGAGTGAGGATAACGTAGATATATAAAAAATTATAAGTTTTAGACGGTTTGGATTATATAAGTAAGGCTATACAAAAAAAGGAGAATATTTATGGCTACAGCAAAACAAGAAAGATTAAATGAAGACATAAAAAGAGAATTAATCTCAATTATCTCTACAATGAAAGATCCAAGACTGCAATGCTTTTTAACAGTTATGAGAGTTGAAGCGGCTCCTGATTTAACTTCTGCAAAAGTGCATATTAGCGTTTTAGAGGGTGAAGAAGCTTGCAATAATGCGATAAAAGCACTTAATAAAAGTCAAGGTTTTATAAGAGGCGAATTATCAAAGAATTTAAGAATAAGAAGAAGTCCAGAGTTTGTTTTTGTAAGAGATGATGGAACAGCTTATGCTCAAAAAATTAATGATATTTTAAGAGATATTAAATCTGAAAACAAATAAATTTAAGGGGGATAGTATGACAAAAAATATAGATATCATAAAAACAGCACAAATGCTAAAAGAAAAAAATAACATACTAATTATTTCACATAAAAACCCAGATGGCGACACAATTTCATCAGCGGCAGCACTTTTAAATGCCTTAAAAGATTTAGGGAAAACTGCAGCTGTAACTTGCCATGATGAATTTTCATCAAGATATGAGTTTATGAATATTAATATATTTAATGATGAATTTCAGCCTGAATTTATAGTTTCAGTAGATTGCGCAACAAGAGATTTACTAGGAAGTATAGACGAAAAATATGGTGATAAAATTGATTTATCGATAGATCATCACCCAACAAATACTGGATATGCAACATACACTTGCTGTTATGGAAAACTTCCAGCAGCAGCACAGCTTATTTATTATATTATTAAAGAAATGGGCAATGAAATAACACCTTTAATTGCAAATTGCTGTTATACAGGCATTGTAACTGACACTGGTTGTTTTCAGTTTTCATCTGTTGATGGTGAAACTCATAAAGTGGCAACAGAGCTTTTTGAAATTGGCGTAAGTCATAATATGATTTTAGATAGATTTTTTATGTCAAAAAGCAAAAAAACAATTGAACTTGAAAAACACGCTTTAAATAATCTTGAATTTTATTTTGAAGATAAATGCGCTATTATAACGCTTGATAATGATATAATGAACGAATTAAAGCCAGCTCCAGTTGACATCGAAGGGATATCAAATATTCCAAGAGTTATTGAAGGAGTTGAAGTTGGAATAACAATAAGAGCAATTGTAGATGGATACAAATTATCAATTAGAACAAACAAGGATATTTCAGCTAGTAATATTGCGCAAAACTTTGGTGGCGGTGGACACACAAAAGCTGCTGGATGCGTAATAAAAGGCGATTTAGATACTGTTAAAAAATTGGTATTAGAGGAAGTGAAGAAAGCTTTATGCAATTAAATTATCAAGGAGTTATTCTTTTAAATAAGCCAAAAGATTGGACAAGTTTTGATGTTGTTGCAAAATCAAGGGGAATACTTGCAACAAGAAAAGTTGGACATTCAGGAACGCTAGATCCTATGGCAACTGGAGTTCTGCCTTTGTTTTTAGGCAGGGCTACAAAGGCTGTGGATATGCAAATAGTGCAAGATAAAGAATATATAGCAACTTTTAAACTTGGAATAAATACTGATACTGGGGATATAACTGGAGAAGTTATAAACACTAGAGAAGTTCATTCAAAAAAAGAAGAAGTACTTAAAATGATTAATTCTTTTCAAGGGGAAATAGAGCAATATCCTCCTATGTATTCTGCCGTTAAAGTTAATGGGCAACCACTATATAAACTAGCAAGACAAGGAATAACCGTTGAAAGAAAATTAAGAAAAGTAACTATTCATTCAATAGAATTTTTAAATTTTAACGAAGATGAATACACTATAAAAGTATTGTGTTCAAAAGGCACTTATATTAGAAGTTTAGTTGAAGATATAGGCGATAAACTAGGTTGTGGAGCTGTTTTAACAGCATTAGAAAGAACAAAGGCTTGCGGATATTCAATAGAAAACTGCATAACACTAGAAGAGTTACAAAAGGCAAGAGATGAAGAAAAATTAAATAGTTTTGTTTTAGATATAGACACAGTTTTTAATCATCTGCCAGAAATTCATCTATCTACTGAGCTTGCAAAAAGGCTGTTAAATGGTGCAAGAAGTAGTATTTCAAAGCCAGACGGACAATATAGAGTGTATTATAATAATAAATTTTATGCAGTAGCAGAAGTTGTAAGTAAAAAACTAATGCTAGTTAAATTGTTTGTAGAAAAAGAGAAGGAAGAGCTAGATGCAGGAAGTTTATAATATACATTATAAAAATGAAAATCAAACTGCTGTTGCATTAGGATATTTTGATGGAGTTCATATAGCTCATAAAAAATTAATAGAAGAAATGGGCGAATATGCAAGTGAAAATAATTTAAAAAAAGCTATATTCACATTTTCAAAATCAGTTAAATTAAATCATAAAGGTAATGATATCCTAACAAAAAGGCAAAAAGTTGATGAAATATATAAACTGGGTGTAGATTTATTTTATTGCCCTGATTTTTTAGAGTTTTCAAATTTTGATCCAGAAGAGTTTGTTGAAAATATACTTATAAAATCTATGAATGCGAAAGCCGTGTTTTGTGGAGAAAATTTTTTCTTTGGAAAAAATAGAAGTGGTAATATTGAAGTTTTAGAAAAATTATGTAAAGAAAACGGAATACATTTTTTCCTTGCAAAAACAGTGTTTTATGAAAATGAAATAGTTAGTAGCACTTTAATTAGACAAAGTCTTGAAAATGGAGATATGAAAAAAGTTGAAAATCTATTAGGCAGAAAATATTCTGTTGATTTTGAAGTAAGGCATGGGAAAAAACTTGGCAGAACAATAGGAACACCAACAATAAATCAAATTTATCCAAAAACTATGTGTATGCCAAAACAAGGCGTATACACAACTTCAGTTTTTATTAATGATAAAAAATATCCTGCTGCAACAGGAATATCAAAACGTCCAACTGTTTTAGGTGAAGATGTAACGTGTGAAACTTATATTTTAGATTTTCAAGGGGATTTATACGGCAAAAATATAAAACTAGAATTTTATGAGTTTGTTTTAGAAACAAAAAAATATAACTCATTAGATGAACTTGCTAATATGATAAAATCAGTTGCACAAAAATCAAAAGAATATATTGAAAAAAATAATATATAATATCTTATAAATTATTAAAGAAAACTTCATATTTTAATCACTATAAAATTCTTTACAAATAAGGTTTATAGTGTTATAATACTTTAGGTAACCAAAAATCGGTTTTGGGATAAAAATCTTGAGATTCAAGAATTCACCAACCCTTTGCTGAGTTTTGGCGAAAATATAAAAAGAAAGGTGAAAAAGATTATGTTAAACAAAAACGAAATCATCAAAGCTAACCAAACTCATGAAGGAGACACAGGTTCTCCTGAAGTTCAAGTTGCTCTATTAACAGCAAGAATTAACCACTTAACTGAGCACTTAAAAGTTAACAAACAAGATCATCACTCAAGAAGAGGTCTGTTTAAAATGGTTGGTCGTCGTAGAAACTTATTAGCATACCTACAAAAGAACGATATCGCAAGATACCGTGCTATCATTGCAAAATTAGGTCTACGTAAATAATCGAGAATTTAAGGCAGATGCTCGCATCTGCCTTTTAGTCTATAAAACAAGAAATTTTAAGAGAGAAAATGTATTTTAGCAGTAAATTGAGCTTTTAAAAATTAAAGGTTGAATTCATTGCTAAAAATACCTCTCTTAACACAAAGAAAAGGAGTATTTATTATGAGTTTTAAAGTATTTGAAACTATGTTCGCAGGTAGAAAACTTGTTGTTGAAACAGGTAAAATGTGCGAATTATCAAACGGTTCTTGCCTTGTTCGTTATGGCGAAACAGTTGTTCTAGCAAACATTACAATGAGCCAAAAACCACGCCCAGGGATTGACTTTTTTCCATTAGGTGTTGATTTTGAAGAAAAAATCTATTCAGTTGGTAGAATTCCAGGCTCATTTATGAGAAGAGAAGGCAGACCAAGTGATAACGCTGTTTTATCATCTCGTGTTGTGGATAGACCAATGCGTCCATTATTCCCAAGCGATATGAGAAACGATGTTTCTATCGTTATGACAGTTATGTCTGTTGACCAAGACCACGATCCAGAAATCACAGGTATGCTAGGTGCAATTATTGCAACTTGTATTTCTAATGTTCCATTTAACGGACCAATCGGTGGTATATCTGTTGGTTTAGTTGATGGCGAATTAGTTTTAATGCCAAATGCTGAGCAAAGAAAAAACAATAAACTAGAATTAACTTTAGTTTGTTCAGAAGAAAAAGTTGTTATGATTGAAGCTGGCGCAAGCGAAGTTTCAGAAAAAATAATGATGGATGCTATTAAATTAGGCCACGAAGAAATTAAAAAATTCATTTCTTTCGTTAATGAAATAGTAGCTGAAATTGGCAAAGAAAAATATGTTTTTGAGCCAGTTGTTGTAAATCCTGAAATTTATGAAGCTGTAAAAGAAATTGCTATTGAAAAAATTAGACAAGCTCTTGATACAGATGATAAAAATGTTAGAGAAGAAAGATTAGGACCAGTTTACACAGAAGTTCACGAAAAATTAGATGAAGTTTACCCAGAAGAAATTTCAATGATTGATGAGTGCATGTATAAACTACAAAAATATGTTGTTCGCAGATGGCTTTTAGACGATGGCAAACGTGTTGATGGTAGAGGAATTGATGAAATTCGTCCTTTAAATTCAGAAGTTGGATTATTACCAAGAGTTCACGGTTCTGGTTTATTCTCAAGAGGTCAAACTCAAGTATTATCAATTGCAACACTAGGCTCATCAAGAGATGCTCAATTAATTGATGGTCTTGGCGAAGTGACAGATAAAAAATATATGCACCACTACAATTTCCCTCCATACTCAGTAGGTGAAGCTAGACCAATGCGTTCTCCAGGTAGACGTGAAATAGGTCACGGTGCTTTAGCAGAAAGAGCGTTAGTTCCTGTTCTTCCAAACGAAGAAGACTTCCCGTACACAATCCGTGTAGTTTCTGAAATTCTATCTTCAAACGGTTCAACTAGCCAAGGCGCTATCTGTGGTTCAACTTTAGCATTAATGGATGCTGGTGTTCCTCTTAAAGCTCCTGTTGCAGGTATTTCTGTTGGATTAATAACAGAAGGTGATAGATGGATGACAATGCTTGATATTCAAGGATTAGAAGACTTCTTTGGCGATATGGACTTTAAAGTTGGTGGTACTCATGAAGGTATTACAGCTATCCAAGTTGATATTAAAGTTGATGGTTTAACTTATGATATTATAGAAGAAGCATTTGAAAAGTGTAGAAAAGCAAGGCTTCATATTTTAGATGATGTTATGCTAAAAGCTATACCAGAGCCAAGAAGTGAATTATCAAAATACGCTCCTAAAATGAAAGGATTACAAATCGATCCTGAAAAAATTAAAGACGTTATTGGTAAAGGCGGTAAAGTTATTCAAAAAATCTGTGCTGAATGCGAAGTTACTATTGATATTGAAGATGATGGTAAAGTATTCGTTAGTGGTATAGTTGCTGAGAATATTGCTGCTGCAATTTCAATTATCGAAACGATTGTTTTCGATCCTGAAGTTGGCGCTATTTATAAAGGCGTTGTAACAAGACTGATGAATTTTGGTGCGTTCGTTGAAATTGCTCCTGGTAAAGAAGGGCTTGTTCACATCTCTAAATTAGACGAAAAAAGAGTTGAAAAAGTTGAAGATGTAGTTAATGTTGGCGATGAAATCTTTGTTAAAGTAACAGAGATTGACGATCAAAAACGTATTAATCTTTCAAGAAAAGATGCTCTAATTGATATGGCTAAAAAAAGAGAAGAAACAGCTGAATAATTAAAAAAACAAAACGACGATTTAACTATCGTCGTTTTTATTTTAAATTAAATATAAAAAAAGCATTGCAATTAAGCAATGCTTTTTTATGTTTTATAATAAAGAAAAATCTTTTTTATTATATATCATTGAATATAATTTTATATTATTATCTATTCTAACCTCACCTGTTAAACAAAAACCTAACTTTTTATAAAGTGGGATATTTATATCAAGAGATTCAACAGTGAAAAATTCTGCATCAATACGATTTAAGATTTCATACCATAATAATTTTGCAACACCTCTAGCTCGAAACTCTTTTTTTACATACACCATTTCGATATGAGAATTAGTTACAGCAATTAATCCAACAATTTCACCATCTTTTATACTTGCATAGTAATCAGTGTTAATTAAATTAGAAGCATTTAAAAAGAAGTTTTTAAATGAATATGCTAAATCTTCTGTACAATCTGCATACTCTATATCTTCAAAAGCTTTTTGAACTAAATCAAGAGCCAATGAAACTTCATTAAATTTTAATTGTTTTATTATCATAATAAAGCTCCTTTAATAACACACTGCTATATAATATCATTATAATTTAATAAAGTAAAGTGTAAATTTAAAAAAGTAGAGTATAATAATTTTTTTTAAAAAATTAATTAATTTTTATCGCTTAAAACTTTTTTGTAAACAACTAGTAAGAATATTCCAGCAGTAGTAGCGGAAACAAAATCTGAAATTGGCTCAGCGTAATATATGCCCATTAAACCAAACATAGAAGCGAATATATAAATTAGTGGCACTAAAAGAATAATTTTTCTTAGTGAAGCAATAAATAATGAGATTTTAGCAAATCCAAGTCCTACGAAAGCACTTTGGGCAGTCATTTGAATGCCGAAAATTAACATACCGCAAACAAATATAGGTAAAACTTCTTCAACTAACGCAATTAAAGCGGCGTCATTTGTGAAAATCGATGCAAACATTGAAGGGAAGAGCATAATAATTATCGTTCCAATTCCTGCAACAGAACAAGTTGTGAATAGAGTGTATTTAATAGTTTTTCTAACTCTATCTAAATTATTCGCGCCATAGTTATAGCTTATAATTGGCTGAATACCATTAGTGAATCCACTTATAGGAACAATCATCATTTCCATAACACTATTTAATATTGCAAAAGATGCAACATATAAATCACCACCATATGCTGCAAGCTGACTGTTAAACGAAATTGAAACAAGGCTTTGTGTAGAATACATAATAAATGGAGAAACACCAAGTGAAGATATTTTTTTAATTATTTCTTTACTAGGCTTAATTATATCCTTTGTAATTCTAAGTGAACTTTTTTCAGACGATAAAAATCTAACAATCCAAATTGCGCTAATACCTTGGCTAATTATTGTAGCAAGAGCTGCACCTTTAACGCCCATATTAAGTCCAAATATAAATATTGGATCTAAAACAATATTTGTTATAGCACCAATTACAACAGACAGCATAGCAACTTTGCTTTGTCCTTGACAGGTTATAAATGGATTTAAACCTAAGGAAAACTGAACGAAAATAGTGCCATATAGATAAATTGAAAGATAATCCATTGCAAAAGGTAGTGTGACATCACTAGCGCCAAATAAACGCAGAACAGGCTCTTGCACTATTAAGAATATAACAGTTAAAGTTAATGCAAAAAACATAATTAATATAATTGCATTTCCTAATATCTTACGGGCTTTTTCTCTATCACCCTTACCTAGTTCGATTGCTGCAAGTGGAGCACCACCAACACCAGCAAAAGCGCTAAAAGCTGAAATTATAATTATAATAGGAAAAGCAAGTCCTAGACCTGTTAAAGCAGAGGCTCCAACGCCTTCGATTCTTCCTATATACATTCTATCAACCATATTGTATAACACATTTACAAACTGTGCTAAAATCATTGGAATTGATAATTCAAACATTAATTTCGGAATGGGGGTTTTGCCAAGTTTTTCTTCTCTATTCATATATAAATACATCCTCTCTTGTTAAAAAACAATAAAAAAATTATACCATATTTAAAGGCTTTTAACAATACTAATAAATATAGTTTCACATTTAATTAGAAAAAATTTACAACACTTTTCCACAACTTAAAGTTGTGAAAAGTATTGATTTTACAACCGATAGATGTTATAATTGACTTATAACATTTAAACAGAATATAAGTTTTAGTTTTTGTTTGTAGATAAAATAATACTAGGAATAATTAAAAGCTAATTATGAGGATTATAGTGTAAAAGAGGTGATTAGTAATGGATATTTTTAAAAAATTGGAAATACTTGCAGATAGTGCAAAATATGATGCATCTTGCACTTCGAGTGGAAGTGATAGACAAAGCGATAAGAATGGAATTGGATCTGTTTATAATGCAGGAATATGCCACACTTGGTCGAGCGATGGACGATGTGTTTCTTTACTAAAAATATTGTTTACTAATTACTGTGAATACGATTGCGTTTATTGTATAAACAGAAAAAGCAATGATGTTAAAAGGGCAGCATTTACTCCAAAAGAACTTGCAGATTTAACGATAGATTTTTATAAAAGAAATTATATAGAAGGGTTATTTATTTCATCAGGCGTAATAAAAAGCCCAGATTACACTATGCAATTAATTATTAAGTGTATGGAGATTTTAAGATATGAATATAGATTTAATGGATATATTCATGCAAAAGTTATCCCAGGCACAAGCAAAGAATTAGTTGAGCAGGTTGGTTTTTTGGCAGATAGAGTTAGCGTTAATATAGAATTACCGAGCGAAAACAGCTTAAAACGTCTTGCACCTGAAAAATCAAAATCAAATATTCTTCTTCCAATGAAAGAAATAAAAGATAGAAATATACAAGCAAAAAAAGAATTAACAGTTTATAAAAATGCTCCCAAATTTGCACCAGCAGGACAGTCTACTCAAATGATAGTAGGGGCGAGTGATGAAAGCGATTTGCAAATATTAAGATTAACTCAAGGTTTATATGATGGATATAAGTTAAAAAGAGTGTTTTTTTCTGCCTATATTGGTGTTAATAGCGATAGGAATTTACCACAACTAGGCGAAAAACCACCGCTTCTAAGAGAACATAGATTATATCAAGCCGATTGGCTTTTAAGATTTTATGGATTTCGAGCTGAAGAAATATTAAACGATGAAAATCCGATGTTTAACCCGAATTTTGATCCGAAATGTAATTGGGCTTTAAATAATATGCATTTATTCCCAGTGGAAATAAATACAGCTGATTATGAAATGCTATTAAGAGTGCCTGGTATAGGAGTGTTGTCTGCAAAAAGGATTATTAAAGCGAGAAGAATAGCTTATTTAGATTTTGAATCTCTTAAAAAAATAGGTGTTGTATTAAAAAGAGCAAGATTTTTCATTACTTGTAAAGGAAAATCAATGCAATATGCTCAAATTGATAAATTTAAAGCAGAACAATTTTTACTAGCTGATACAAAAAAGCAAAACTTTAATATAGAAAATGAAGTTTCGCAAATTAGCTTTTTTGATAGAGGACTTATAAACGAGGGGGCACTACTCAATGCTTAATGAAAAATTAGAAGTAGTTTATTTGTATGACGGGAGTTTTGAAGGATTTTTAAGCTGTGTTTATTCATATTATTATTCCAATTATAAGCCTGTTGATATAGTTTATGATGTTTTATATCAGCCTAGTTTTTATGACACAGTTTATATTAAAACTGAAATTGAAAAAAGTGAAAAGGTTAAAACTGCTATTATAAAAAAACTATCAAAATTTGCTTTTTATTTTTTAAAGGATTGTCTTTTATGTGAGGGTGAAAATATTGAAATGAATATGCTTGATTTTATCATAAGGGCATTTAAAGATGGATTTAGTATTTATCATAATTATGATATAAAATCAGTTGAAATTCTAAGAAAGCTGCATCTAAATTTAACAAGAGAGGCACATTTATATCTTGGTATAGTTAGATTTCAAAAAATTAATAATACATATATTTCAAAAATAGAGCCTAACAATAGAATTTTATATAAAATAGCAACTCATTTTAAAACTAGAAATTTAGATTTACCATTTGTTATTTATGATGAAAATAATAAAGAGCTATTAATGGGAACAAATAAAAAAACAAAAATAGTTAAAATTGATAATTTAGAAATTCCAAAAATAGATGATAATGAAGAAGATTTTGAAAAGCTATGGAAAAAATACTATGACACTATTTCAATTAAAGAAAGATATAATCCAAAGTGTAGAGATAATTTTATTCCAAAGTATAGGCATAAACATATGACCGAATTAAAATAAAAAAACTCGCTATAAGCAGATACCAATAAAGAACAAACACCGATTTTCAATAGAAAATCGGTGTTTTAGCGTA
>CAYJGG010000063.1:0-10450 GCA_964369915.1 uncultured Oscillospiraceae bacterium
ATAACAATAAAGGAATGGCGAACGCCATTCCTTATTTTTCTAGTATTTTATTAAAATTTCTTCACGAGTAGTAAGCTATTGTAAATCGTTTTATTTTATAGTATATTCTTATTTTTTGAATAACTTCAAAAAATTCTTTTGATCTTTTTTGCTTTCGTATCCGCATCTACTATAAAATAAATGTGCACCTAATCTTGTTTCACCAGACATTAACCGAACTCCAGCTGCGCCTGTTTCCTCTGCCCAATTTTCAATATGCTCTAGTAATGATTTACCTATTCCATTTCCCTCATACTCTTTTAATACAGCAATCCCCATAATATTTTTTAAATGCGGCGCATAAATTACATCATAATCAGTAGCGTGAACATAAGCTACTACATTATTTTCAGATTCTGCCACAAAGATTTTATCTTTTGAGCTTGCTAATAATATTTCTAACTTTTTCATAGTTTGCTCTTTGCCATATTCATATCCCATTTGCTGAATATTAATTTTATCTATATCCTGAGCATCACAAACCCTGCATTCTCTAATTACATATTTCATAACATTACCTCTAAAAAAATTATTTAACAGGATATTCTCTTTAAATATAAAGTAGTTTACTGCTTATTTTTAATTATTTCAAGTGCCTCTTTAACGTATAAAGTTTCAGTTCCGTCTTCAAATCTAATAAAAGGCATACCTAATAGATTTCTCTCTTTTACACTCACATAAAACGGATGATTATCTCTTAAATTTAAATACTCTTTTAGATGAGTAAAATTTGTTGCAAGATTACGAAACTCAGTTTTAACTCCTGCATCTTTTAATTTCATTAATGCGTACAGCGTGTCTTGGCAATAGCTACTTCCTATAACAACTACTTTCATAAAATTCTCTCCTTTTATTATTTAAAAACTATATATTTACTAAATATACTTATTGTGCTACAATTTAATTATATTATTAAAAGGAGTAAAAATTATGAAAATTGGATTTATTGGAGCTGGTAATATGGCATCAGCTATGATTAGCGGTATTATAACATCAAAAAAAGCAAAAGCGAGCGACATATTAGTTTCGGATAGTATGGCTACTCAACTTAAAGCATTAAATAAAAAATATAATGTAAGCACTTTTTTAGACAATACTGAAGTTGCAAAAAATGCTGATATAATTTTTATAGCAGTAAAGCCTCATTTATATAAAATAGTTTTAAATGAAATTTCTTCTAATTTAAATAAAAGTAAAGTGATTATTTCTATCGCTCCTGGAAAAACTTTAAAGGAACTCGAAAGTTGGATTTTTCCTAGTGCAAAAATAATTAGAACAATGCCAAACACCCCGTCTATGGTTTTAGAAGGAATGACTGCTGTTTGTAAAAATGAGTTTGTTTTAGAGGAAGAATTTAATAAAGTTATAGATATTCTAAACGGATTTAGTAAAACTGAAATTATCACTGAAAATTTATTTGATGCAGTTGCCGCTGTTAGTGGTAGTAGTCCAGCTTATGTTTATATGTTTATTGAGGCTATGGCAGATGGTGCCGTTTTACACGGAATGAGCAGGGCTTCAGCTTATAAATTTGCCGCTCAAGCTGTTTTAGGCTCTGCAAAAATGGTTTTAGAAACGGGCGAACATCCTGGTAAATTAAAAGATAATGTTTGTTCTCCTGGTGGCTCAACCATTGAAGCTGTAAAAGTTTTAGAAGAAATGGGAATGCGCGCGGCCATTATAAATGCTATGAAAGCCTGCCATGATAAATCAAAAATACTATAAATAAAAATAGGAATTCTAATGAATTCCTATTTTTTTATTTTATGATGTGAATTTTATTTCAATGTAATCCTTATCTTTTATTACGCTAATAAATTCAGCCTCATGACCGTTAATACTCATACTCTCAACGCCCACTTGATTATTTGCATCAAATTCAATATGATTTAAAACTTCTAATAATTGATGAGGTTGTAAATCATCTTTTGCAGGCAGTGTTGTCGGTTTGCCATTTAAAATAATTTGAATTGCAGCAGTGCCTTTTTTCTCTTGTTTTAGCTCTCTTGCTTTTTTTAATTCATTTATTCTATCTTGCAAATCATCTTTTTTCTCTACAACTGTTGTTAAAATATCATTATCTTCAAGTTTATAGTTTTCATCAAGTAGAGTATTATCTTTATAAATATTAATTTGATTAATCTCTACACCTATTTTTTTACATAAATCTTTAATTGAAAAATCTTTAACTAATTTTAAATTATCTTCATTTTGTATTTTATAATCTAGGTCTTTACTTTCTTTATTCACTAAAACTGTAGGAAGAAAATTGAATTTTTGCGAATCTAAAAATACATTTAATGGCTTTTCGTCTTTTAAAATATCTAGGATTTTAACCGTTGGCAGTTTTCCGCTAACTGCTGGAATTATTTGAATTTTATCCCATTTTTTTACAAAAGTATTTAATGTTGTTGGTTTTTCATTTAATAAAATCTGTGCCGGCTGTCCTATTTCGCCTTTATATAATTTTTCTTTATCATCGATAGTAAATCTTAAATCAGCACCTGAACGCCCTAGTATTTCTTTAGTTTTGTAGCCACCCATCAATAAAACATCGATAACTTTTAAATTATTCGTATCAAACACTTTGAATTTTTTATCGTTTAAGAATATATTAGAAAAATTATAGCCTTTATCATTAATTGATGTAACACCAATTCCAATAGGAGTTACAAATTCAGGGCTTGTTAGCGCCTGTTTTGAAACTACTATTGATTTAATATAATTACTTCCACTAACTGCAATTCTTGAAACAGGAATATTTAATTTTTCAGCGATAACCTGTGGTAAACTTGGAATTAAACTACCACCACCCACTAAAAATACAGCCGATGGAGATGTGCCGTTTATATCAGTTATTGTTTGAGTTATAGAGTCCGCTAGTGCGTCTACTGAAGGCATTATTGTATTATAGAAATCTTTTGAAGTTATATTATGTTCTACTCCTAAAATATCTTTATATGTAATGCTTCCTTTACTTGCCATAACTTTCATTTCTTCTGCAGTCCCAAAATCAACAAGATAGTATTTTATAATTTCCTCGGTTATTTCATCGCCAGCAATAGTTGCCATTGCATAAGCCACTATGCTGCCATTTTTTGAAATTGCAATATCCGAAGTTCCCGCTCCTATATCAACTAAAGCTATATTAATCAGCCTTACTTCTGGCGGTACTATAACGTTCATAGCGGCAATCGGCTCTAATGTAAGGCTTGTAACTTCTAATTTATTTTTTTCCATTACAGCATACAAACTCTCAACAACCATACTCGGCAAAAACGCCGCAATAACTTCAACTTCAGCCTCTTTACCCCTATGTCCTTTAATGGCTTTCATCGTGTAGCCGTCTAGTTTATATCCTATAATGCTATATCCAACGCAAAAATATGCTAAATCATCTAGCTTTTCGCCTTCTAAATCTATTCTTTTTTGAGCAGTTGCGATTGCTTCCATCTCAAAAGATTGAGCTAACTCTTCTGAAATTGGCTCTTTTGTTGGAATATCTATTTTAACTAAAACTCTTTCGGTTTTTAAAGAACGTCCAGCCGCTGCAATGGCAACAGATGAAAACTTATTACCACTTCTAGTTTCAAGCTCTTTTTTCACCTTTGCTACAACTTTTGCAACTTCGTCTATATCTTCTATTTGCCCATCAAGCATCGAACGTTTTGAGTGTGGGATAACTTCATAATCCACAACAGAAAATTTATCGTCGATCATTTTTCCAATAATTCCAACGACAGTTCTCGTTCCTATATCTAAAGAAAAAATTAGGTCTTTGTCTATTTTTTTTCGAGCCATTTCAATTTCCTTTCTGCTTTCTTTTTACGTTATTTTAATATAATTATATAATTAAATCAGTAAAATATCAAGAACAGGATTTTACAGCTTTTCTATTATATTTTTTATCTGTTTTTCTTTTAAAAAAGTTATAAACATTCTGCCTTCTAAATGTTTAATAATTAGTATATTTATTTTTAATATTTTTAAATTATAAAATGAAAAACTTATGATTTTATCTAGTTTTAATGTTTTTTCTATTTTTAAAAATCTACCTGTTTTTTTTATTAAATTTTCATTATCTATAATGTAAATTAAATTTTTTAAATAAAAAAACAGCCATACTGCTAAAACAAGTCCTATAATTAAATATTCGATATTATTATAATAAAAGTATAATAAAAAAGCAAAACTTAGAATAATTAAAGGAAAAACTACATAAATTAAAAACGGGCTTTTATACATAATTTTAAAATTCCTTTCTTTAAAATTAGTTTGTATAAAAACCCTTATTTTATTCTATTTTGTTATTTTTTTAATACTCTCAACGGTGTATTGCTTTTTAGTAAACACTAAATTTAATATTAAAGCTAAATATTTTGTGATTATTGATAAGATTATAAATAATCCAAAAAATCCAAAAGATGTTACAAGCATAGTTGTTGTCCAGCCTTCTTGCACAGGTAAAAAAAGAAAAGCTACCACTGTGTAAACTCCACTTACCAAAACTATAAACGCCATAATTAAACTTAAACTCATACTAACTTTATATCCAATATCCGTAAATAAAATTAAAGAATTTATAGCAAGTTCTTGTTTTTGCTCTCTTTTTTCATTAAATACATTTATCTCTTTTGTCTTTTTATATTTAATCTCACCAACTTTTAATCCACAAGAAGCATAAACAGCCTTTCTATAAACTGTTTTAACTCCCATAGATTTTACTCTATTTATCCCACGTCTTGAAATAATTGAAAATCTTTGAGTTCCTATTTTAAACTGCATATTAGAAAACTTATTAAATAAACTATAAAACAGTTTTGATGTGAATTTTTGTTTATCATCGTTTGCCGCAAAAACTATATCATTCCCCTCAAGGCTTTTATAATAAATATCTAAAATTAAATTTTTATCATAATCAATTCCAGCACTTTCAAATTCAAACACGAAATCTCCAACAGCTAAATCAACTCCAGCCACCATTGCATTTTCTTTTCCTTGATAAAAGCTAGTGTCTAAAACAGTTAAACTTTTCACCTTTTCAGTTTCGCAAAATTCTTCTATTAATTTCGTTGTGTTATCGCTTGATTTATCATTTACGCAGATTATTTCATATGTTGTGAATTTTTCGCTTAGCACTGAATTTACTGTTTTTAAAAATTCTGTTATCCTATCGCTCTCATTATGTAAATAAACAACAGCCGACACAAAATTCTTTTCTTTATTAATCGTTTGCATCTAAAACCTCCTGCAAATCATAAACTGTATTTATCTTGCCAGATAAAACACTAACAAAACTCGGATTTTTTGAAAATTCTCTTACTAGAGTTGGCCTAGAATCGTCTATTTCACTTAATTTTAAAATAGGTTTCATTGAAAATAAGCTATCAACATGAGTGAACGTAAAATCATCTTTTAGATATTTTCTAGCTAGTTGCGACATGTATCCCCAAGCAGATTCTGGCTTATTTTTACAATCATTGCAGTTTCCAAGTCTTTGTGGAGTGCAAAAATCTTCGTTTCCTTCTTGGCAAATAAACGTTGGTAATTTATCAAAAGAAGTTATATGCGGAGTAAATGTAACGCTTGTTAATGAGTGAAATCCAGTTTTTCCAAAAGGCATTATTGAAAAAAACGGCCCGTCCATAACAGTTATCCCAACGTCTTTTAATTTATCATCAGCTTTGCAAATAATTAATTCGCATAGTTCGTATTTAATTGGAAATGTTTCAAATCCAGCTAATGTATTTATTTGATTAACTGAGGCATACGTGCTATTTAAAACAAATTTTGAATAAATAGTTTGCCCGTCTTTTAAACTAATTTTATACTCAGTTTCTTCTTTTTCAATTTTGGTTATATGAGTGGAGTATAAAATGGTGATATTATCTTTAAATTCACTAACCTTTTTTAATAAATCATCTCTTAAAATATGTCCATCATAGGTGTATTCTTTTGTTATAAATGTTCCATCACACATATCTTCTTTAAAATAAGTGGTGTTACTTATTGTATCACATAAAATATCACTATCTTTGCAAAATTTTTCAAACTGGTCTTTATTTGTCCAAGAAAAGTTTTTGCTTGTTGCGTATATTTTTGTAAAATCAGATTTTATACTATCTGGATAATCAACGCAGAATTTATCAAAATAATTTTTGCTTTTTAATGCAGTTGAAATACTTCTTGGATAATGATATCCCATATGCACCCTTGCTTGATTTATATAAGTTGCCCTTTTAAAAGGAGCAGAATCCATCTCTAAAACAAGCACATTATCCCCTTTTTTAGCGCAGTAAACCGCACTATAAAGCCCATACAAACCAGCGCCAATTATTATTCTATCGTATTTCATAATGTTGCTTATTCCTTTCTAATTTTTTAAGGATTATATTTTCCTAGGGCATTTTCTATTAATATTTTCATCAATAGCATATTGCCTTTTATAGGGCTGATTTTTGTTGGCACTTTTCCATCGTTTGGATAAGCTCTTGTAACTCCAACCTCACAAGTTAAAAGTTTAAGTTGTGAAGCCCTTGTTGAAAGATATGCTAGTAATTCATATGTCATGAACACATCTCTAAAAACTTGAGTTAAAGGATGTGTTAAGTATTTTTTTGAGTAGCCCCTAAAGTTATTCGTTGAATCGGTGAATTTTTCTTTTGCTGTAAAAGAGATTATCGGCGAATGAATAAATTTTACTGCTAAATGGCGAATGGTTGGAGTGTTTATTGCGTTTCCGCCTGTTTGGTAGCGTGAGCCTTGAATAAAATCATAGCCTTCTTCTAATTTATCAATAAATTTTTGTGCATCTTCTATTGAATCTTTATTATTTCCATCTATCGTTATAATTCCCTCATACCCTCTGTTTAATGCAAAATAAAAGCCCATTCTAAGTTGCGAGCCTTGCTTACCTGCGCCCTTTTTAATTAAAAGAGTGTTAACTCCAAGATTTTCTAAAAACTCTAAATCATTTGAGCCGTCTTTTGAGCCTCCATCGCAAATAATAATATCACACAAACTGTCAATTTTATTTCTTTTTGCCCTTAATAATTGTTTGTGTATATTTTCTTTTTCATTAATTATAGGAATAATAATGCAGTATTTAGTTTTTTTATTTGAAAACTCTGTGCAAGAAAAATCAGGTACTCCAGCAATTTGTTTATAATCCATTTAAAACGTCTCTTTCATATATAATACAGATTTTTTAACTTTTTCAATATCGTTTTGATTTTTCATCTCTATCGATAAATAATTTTGATAGTCCATCTTATCGAAAACTTTTTTTAGTGTTTTATGATTTTCTATTTTTTTAACATACTCTAAATAAGGAACTGATAAATGAATATGATTTACTATTGTTTTATAAGTTTTTATCAAATGTGGATTTTCATCGTTTTCTAAAATCGTTCCAAAATCAATATTAACTTTTAATCCTTCGCTATTTATTTCTTTAACAAATTCACAGGTGTCTTTTGTAAAATTTAAAAAATTGGTATTGTAAATAGCTGGATTCGCTTCAAGCGAAAGAGTTGTATTTTTTTCTTTTGCAAATTCACCTAACTTATAAAAAAAGTCTTTCACTTCATTTATTGTGTGTCCTTGTGGAATATTTCTATTTTTAGGATTTCCAAAAACTATATTTTTAATCCCCATACTATCGGCAAATAAAATTGCTTTTTTAGTATATAAAAATAAATCTTCTCTATCTTCTTTATTAAAAATATTCCCCGTTTTCCCAAACCATATACTTTGCATGCTAGAAATTGATAAATTATATCTATTTTTTAGCATCTGGCTATATAGTTTTGCCATCTCTAAATTTTCATAAGGATTTTGAAATAATCTAGTTGGAGCAATTTCTATTCCATCAATATTATTTTCTTGCAAAAAACGATACATTTTAGCATCATCATTTTTATCCCACGCTATATTTGAAATTGAATATTTCATAATTAATAATATTGCCTTTCTTTTTCAAGCTCTTTTAAAACAAACTCTTTTATATCTTCTAAAACAAATTCTTTATTTTTAATATATCCATTTTCCCCTAAAAAAACTTTATCGTGTTTTGTTTTAAAATCATAATAGGGAACTTTTCTATCTAATTCATTTTTAAATTCCTCGCCAGTTATTTTTTTATAAACATCGGCAACTAAAACAGGCTCTGTTGCTAAATTTAAAATTTTAATATTATTTTTTTTCGCTGTTTGTATATCATCATATAAATACTTTAAATTATAAAATTGGAAAACGCCTCTTGAGTCTGTGAAATTTAAAGCAGAAAATCCAAGCTCTTTAAAAAGCATTCTTGTGTAGCCTATATTTATATCATCATTTAATTTATAAAAGCCATTATTTAAATTAGTGTATAAAGCATAAATTTCACTTTTTATTTTAGCAAGCTCTGCTATTTTAGTGTTAGTTAGCATAGCTGGAATATATTTTATAAAATCATAAATAAAATTTTTTTTAATATTTTTTCCATATAACCCAGGTAATCTAACTATTAAATAATCGCTAAAATTTTCTTTAACATAATCTTCAAGGGCTAATCTATTTTTTCCATAAGTTTCTGGATTTTGATTATCAGTATCAAAGTCTTCGTCTTTACCATTTGGATTTTCATATATATCAACAGTTGAAATTAAAACAATACTTTTTGGATTAATTTTTTTAATATTACTAATTGCATTCTCTATTGTTTCTTTATCTTGAAGTGGAAATTCATTTGCGAGATATTTTTGAGCTGGAACTGCTGAATAATATAAAACATCTGGATTTTTATAAAAAGCCTCCTCAATATTTTTTGAATTAAAAAGGCCATCAAACTCAAAACTATCTTTTAAATTTGATCCAACAAAACCCGTGTATCCTGCTAAAAAATTCATAGCTTATTTATTCCTTTCTATAAAGTTTTTAAAATAAATTTTAAAAACTTTTTCTCTTTATTATATATTAATTTTTATTTATCATAAACATTATTATTATACACAGTTTTTAAATTTTAGTCAATCAAATAGCAGTAACACCACTGATTTAATTTAAAAAATAAATAAACTCTCAAATACTACATATTGCAATATTTGAAAGTTTATTAACTATTTGTTATTTTTTGAATTTTGCCACTATTTTAGCCCCAACGTTTAATAAAGGAATATTTAAATCTTTATGCGCCTCTTTTAATTTCATTGGGATATTAATATTTTGTGGACATGTCTTTAAGCATTTTCTGCATCCCACACAGCTATCTCCACCTGATTTTCTTTCTCCGTGAAACCCTGAACTTCTAGCTACATATAAGGCTCTTGAAATCATACTTGTTGGATTGAAGTATTTCATATTGTAATCACTAAAAGTTTGTGGGATATCAACACCATACGGACAAGGCATACAATAATTACAATTTGTGCAAGGAACTTTTAATAGCTTATTGTATAGCGCTTTTGCTTTTTCAATGAGTTCCATTTCTTCATTGGTCATTGAATTTTCCAAGGTTATTGAGGCAACGTTTATATTTTCTTTAACGTGTTCTAGTTCATTCATTCCAGATAAAACACAGCTAACCTCTTTATAATTCATAACATAGCGAAGTCCCCAAAAAGCGGCTGGCTTTTTAATTATATATTCTGAAAACATTTTATTAACTTCTTCAGGAGCTTTATTGCCAAGAGCGCCCCCTCTTAAAGGCTCCATAACAACAATGCCTATATTAAGCTCTGCTGCTTTTTTTAATCCTTCAATACCTGCTTGATTATATTCGTCTAAATAATTAAACTGAATTTGAGTAAAGTCCCAAGGGTAGTCCTCGAGTATTTTAATAAAATCTTCGCATTTGCCATGAAAAGAAAATCCTATGTGATGTATTTCTTTTGTTTTTTTCTTTTTATTTATAAATTCGATTATTCCTAAATCTTTTAATCTCTGCCAAGTTTTAAAGCTGTCTAACGTGTGCATTAAATAATAATCTATATAATTCGTGTTTAATCTTTCTAATTGAGTTTTAAAATATGATTCTATCTGGCTAGGCTTTAAAACTAAATAGCACGGAAGTTTATCAGCAATATAAACTTTATCTCTTATATCATACTGCGAAATAAATTCACCTAAAATAGTTTCGCTTTTACCTTGATGATATATATATGCTGTATCAAAATAATTCACTCCCGACAAGTAAGCCTTGTGCATTAGTGAAATAGCAAGTTCTTTATCAATATTATTTTTATTTGTTTTAAAACGCATACACCCAAAGCCTAATAAAGAAACTGGCGGTGCCCCTTTTACAAGCTGTCTATATTGCATAAAATCTTCCTTTAAATTTTATTTGATACTTATTTATATTCTCTTTGGATAATATAAATCGAAGTTTTCCTTGCGTGCATTAAGTATTGCACGCAGTTTACTCAATAAA